>JAHJPT010000059.1 GCA_018819685.1 Alphaproteobacteria bacterium | reverse complement strand
GAGCTTGGCGGCGAACAGGCGGCAGATATGCGCGGGATCGCGGGTCGCGGCAGCGAGTTCGAGGCGGCGCACCACCACCTCGCCATCGACGCGCCAAAGGCCGAGCTCCAGCCGCCGTGCGCCTTGCGCCCTGCCCTCCAGCTCGCGCGCCATATCCTCTCCCAGATCGGTCAACACCCGGTCGAGCAGCGGGCGATGGCGGATCGGTTCGAGCAGACGGCGCTGCACCAGCGGCATTGACTGCGGCACCACCGGAAGCAGCGGTTCGGGCACCCGGCCTAGCAATTGATCGAGCCGGATCAGCGGATTGGCGGCGGGCGCCCGGCGGTTGCGGAAGCGCCGCTGGAGCGCATCGCGGCCGATGGTGGTAAGCTCGCCCAGCCGCTTGAGCCCGAGACGCCGCAACAGGGTGAGCACATCCCCGTCGAGCCGCAGCGCCGCAACGGGGAGCTCGGCGAGCCGGGCCGGCATATTCTCATGCCCCCATTCGGCGGCTTCGAGAATGCTGCGCTCTGCACCGAAATGCGCCAGCGCCCAGGCGGCCCCGGCGGTCGGGGCGATCGCGCTGCGAATGGTCAGGCGACGGCGCGCGAAGGCAGTCCGGACATCCTCCAGCAGCTGCGGCTCGCCGCCGAACAGATGCGCCACCGCAGTGACATCGACCAGCAGGCCGTCGGGAGGATCGAGCGCCAACCAGGGGCCCCAACGCATCGCCCATTCGGCGAGCTTTTCGAGCATCGCGCGATCGCCCGCGGGGTCCGAAGGCGCGGTGCGGATCTGCGGGCACAGCGTACGTGCATCGGCCAGCATCATTCCCGGGCGGGCACCGACAGCGCGACCCGCGTCATTGGCGGCTTCGATGCGCGGGCCGTGCGCCGTATCGCAGATCAGCACGAGCGGTCCGTCTTCGCCCGCCTCCTGCGTCAGATGCCAGCGGTCCATCGCCAGCGCACCCAGCCAGATCGAGAGGATGCGGCGGGGCGGCGGCGAGGATGCCCCCTGCCCGTCGCTCACCGCCCTGCGGCGCGAGCGCGCCGCCGAGGCTGCAATCCATCGCTCCAGTTGCGACCCTTCGTCTCGTCCTCATCTTTGCGCTTGCGCTCGGTGCGCAATAGGCCACTTTCCTCGCCCAGCAGCCATTCGCCAGGGGGATGGGTGCGCGCGCGGAACAGCTCGGTCCGCCAGGCGGGCGCACCGGGTGCCTGTGCATTCCAGACGGGCGTGGCAGAGGGCGCAGAGGCCACCTCCCAGCGCATCCGCGCCGAGCTGAGATCGCGCTGCGCCTCCAGACGAACGAGATAGAGCGGGACGCCGTGCCGTTCCGCCGCCAGCGTCAGCCGACGCGAGGCGGTGAAGTCGAGCGCCTTGGGATTGCCCGACAGCTCGCCGATGACGAAGGCGATCTCGCGGCAGCGCACGCCTTCTTCCAGCGCGAACAGTGCATCCTCGGGCTTTTGGGCGAGCACATGGATTACGCGGTGGCGCAGATCCTCGGGCAGGCCCGCGCGATAGGGGCGCCCGGTCAGCCGCGCCGCCTTGCGCGTCTGCACCCAGAGCACCGCGCGCCGGTCCTGCGTTTCGCGGGTTTCCCCGCGCGGGGCGTGGCGCCAGTCGTCCAGCGCCAGCGCCAGCGCTACCGCCGCGCCCCCGGCGTGATTGGCGGAGGCAAAGACTTCGCTATGCGCAACCGGCCCCGCCCGCGCGGCAAGGCCGGGTTGCCAGCGTGCGCTGCGCCGCGCCGAAAGTGCGCCGACGTCGCAGGTCTGCGAAAACGTCTCGAGAGGCATGGGGGAACGACTCATATGTTCTTCTTATGTTCCGGCGTGCTCCGATTCGCAATCCCGACGCTGGATTCATCCCCACCACAGCCGCTCGCTTCGCTCTTGTCGGGACCGAACGCCCGCTTGGATCATTGTCCCGATGAACCATTCAACAGGAGACAGGTATGAAGTACGCAGAAGGCAATCCCGACGAACTCAAGACCAAATTTTGGAAGTCTCTCGCCGATTCGCCCTTCCTCTTCCTCCAGCTCGACGGCCAGCCCGACACCGCGGTTCCGATGAGCCCGCAGCTGGACAAGGATGCCAACAGCGCGATCTGGTTCTTCACCCACACCAAGAGTCCCTTCCGCGCCCTCGGCCCGGCTACCGCGACCTTCAAGGGCAAGGATCACGGGATCTACGCCCGCTTCGGCGGGACCCTGGTCGAGGAAACCAGTCGTGAACGCTTCGATCAGTTCTGGAACAATTTCGTCGAAGCCTGGTACGACGGCGGCAAGACCGACCCCGATATTCTCTTCCTGCGCATGGATCTGGGCAATGCCGAGATCTGGAATGGCGACATGGGGCTGCTCAGCACCGCGAAGATGGCGCTGGGCATGGATGTCCACGAAGACGCCGAGGAACAGCACGTGAAGCGCACGCCGCTCTGAACTGCCGCCAGCCTATCCAAAGAAGGGCCGTTCCCGCGAGCGGCCCTTCTTCGTTCAACTATGATGCTTCGTGGTGACCGACACCCGGGATACCCGGTTCGACCTCGGCATATTCGGGCTCGTGCACCTCGACGATGCCGCGACCCAGATGGCTGTGGCGGCGGCTGTAGCCGAAATAGACGACCAGACCGATCAGCGACCATACCGGTAGCACCAGCATCGCTTCGGTGGGCAGGTTGAGGAACAGGAAGGCGCAACCGAAGATCGTCGCCGGACCGACCAGCCACAGCGCCGGAGTCCGGAAATCCCGCTTGCGGCCAGGGTCGCTGCGGCGCAGCAGCATCACCGCCACCGCCACCATCAGGAAAGCGTAGAGCGTGCCCGCATTCGCAATGTCGGCCAGCTGCCCCACCGGGAAGAATGCCGCGCCGACCGCCACGATCGCACCGGTGATGGCGGTCACGACATAGGGCGTGTTCCACTTGGGGTGGACCTTGGACAATCCTTCGGGAAGCAGACCGTCGCGGCTCATCACGAAGAAGATGCGGGTCTGCGCAAACAGCAGCACCAGAATGACAGAGGGCAGCGCGAAGAACGCCGCGATGCCGAGCATGTTGCCGACGCCCGAGAAGCCGATCTGGCGTAGCACATGGGCCAGCGCCTCGTCCGAACAGACCAGCGCGGCGGCATATTGCGGCATCGCGCATTGAAGTGCCAGTTCCTCGGAACCCGCCGGGAAGGGAATCCCGCCCGGCCCCATGATCGGCTGCCCGCCGATCGTGCCGACCGCACCCGCGGCCACGAGGATGTAAAAGAGGGTGCAGAACAGCAGCGAACCCACCAGGCCGATCGGCACGTTGCGCTGCGGGTTCTTGGTCTCTTCCGCCGCGGTCGAGACCGCATCGAATCCCACATAGGCGAAGAAGATCGTCGCCGCCGCACCGACTGCGCCGACCCCGGTGCCAAAGCCCCCGAAAACGCCCGCAGGCAGAAAGGGATTGAACTTGTCGACGTCGAATTCGGGACTGGTGAAGGTCAGTGCGATGAAGATGGTGAGCGCCGCCACCTTGATCGCGACTAGGACCGCATTGACCCGCGCGCTCTCGCTGGTGCCGATCATCAGCAGCCAGGTGACCAGCAGCGCAATCACCATCGCCGGGAGGTTGATCAATCCGCCCGGCTCCCCGCCTAGCGCCAGCGGTCCTGCCGCCAGCCATTGCGGGAGCTCGATCCCGAGGAATTCATTGAGGATCGTGCCAGCGAAATAGCCCGACCAGCCGACGGAAACCGCCGAGGCTGCGATCGCATATTCGAGGATCAACGCCCACCCCACCGTCCACGCCAGAAACTCGCCCATGGTGGCGTAGGAATAGGTGTAGGCTGAACCTGCGACCGGGATCATTGCCGCGATCTCCGCATAGCAGAGCGCCGCGACGATGCAGACCAGCCCGGCGATCACGAAAGCGAGCATCAGGCCTGGGCCCGCCTTTTGCGCGCCGGCCGCGGTCAGCACGAAAATGCCCGTGCCGATGATGCAGCCGATCCCGAACAGCATGAGCTGGATCGGTCCGAGAGTGCGTTTTAGTGCTTTCTTCTTCGCCGTCGCGAGAATCGCGTCGAGCGGCTTTACCCTGTCCAGAAGCATTGGCCGGAGACCCCCAGGTCCGCAGCGGAACGCTTCCGCCCAACCAACCTGCAACGCCGTGATTTAATGCCTTTTGCAGGCCCGGCAACAGAAAAGATCAGGCGCCCAGAAGGCCCGGAAAGAGGCCGGTTATCAGGATAACGGCCACAGCAATCGGACACAGCCAGGCGATCAGGAACCGCCACAGGCCGAACGCTAGGGGGGAGAGGCCGGTGACGCTGCGCACCAGCGTACGGTCGGCCTTCCAGCCCACGAACAGCGAGGTCAGCAAGGCGCCGAGCGGAAGCATCACCTTGCCGGTAAAGCCGTCGATCGTGTCGAGGATGTCGGTGTTCTCGAACAGCGGCCAGAAGCCGAGCGGGCGGACCTCGGACAAGACGTTGTAGCCCAGCAGGCACAAGATGCCGATCACGAAGGCACCGCCCCCGAAGATCGTCGCCGACTTGGCCCGGCTCCAGCCGCGCTCGCCGATACCCCAGGCGGTCGGCACCTCGAGCAGCGAGATCGAGCTGGTCACCGCCGCGACGAGGATCAGCACGAAGAACAGAAAGCCGAACAGCGCGCCCGCGGGCATGGTCTGGAAGGCGAAGGGCAGCGTCTGGAACACCAGCGTCGGCCCCGCGGCGGGGTCGAGCCCGACCGCGAAGACGATCGGGAAGATCATCAGGCCCGCCAGTAGCGCCACCCCGATATCGGCGAAGGCGATCAGCGCCGAGGTCGAGCCCAGCCCGCTGCCTTCCTTGATGTAGGAACCATAGGTGATCAGTCCGGCGACACCCAACGAGAGCGAGAACAGCGCCTGACCCAGCGCGGCATTCATCACCTGCGGGGTCAGCTTCGACCAGTCGGGGGTGAACAGGAAGGTAAAGGCATCGCCCATGTCGCCTTCGATCGCGCCGTAGAGCACAAGCCCGATCAGCAGCGCAAAGAACATCGGCATCAGATACAACGCCGCCTTTTCGATACCGGCGTGAACGCCGCGCGCGACGATGAAGAGCGTGGCCCCCATGAAGGCGAGATGCATCGCGAGCAGCAGCCCGGGATTGGCGAACATGTCGGTAAGCCGTTGCTGCACCTGCGCCTGGTTTTCCCCTTCGAGCGCGCCGCGGAAAGGCTCGCCCGAGCCGATCGCCTGCAGCAGGTCGCCGCCCATCACGCCGGCGTAGTAGAGCACCCAGCCCGCCACGACCGAATAGAAAGACAGGATCAGAAAAGCCGCGGTCGCGCCGATCGCGCCGAAGATCGACCAATTGGTCGAGGCGTTGGATTGCGCCGCGACGCGCTTGATCGAACCGACCGCATCGGTCTGACCGGCCCGGCCGATGAAGATTTCCGAGAGGATCAAGGGCAGGCCGATCAGGAAGACGCAACCGATGTAGAAGATCACGAAGGCCCCGCCGCCGCTTTCGCCAGCCAGCGTCGGGAAGCGCCAGATATTCCCCAGCCCGACCGCTGCGCCGATCGCCGCCAGAATGAATGCCCAGCGAGAGGACCAACCCTCGCTCGTGCTTGTCGTAGTCGCGACCATTGTTCGAACCTCTCCATCGCGCGCCTGCGGTCCGGCGCGTGTGCCCTGGAGCCCATCTGCAATGTTTCGACCGCCGCGTCGAGGGTGCTTTGCCTTTGCGTTCACAGGGCGCTAGGCGTTGCGACCATGTCCACGACCTTTCAGATCGATACTGCGACCAGCAGGGCCACCCCCACCCCAGCACCGATGAAGCGGCTCACCGTGCCCAAGATTCGCGCGCGCAAGACCGACGGCGCGACCGGCGAGCCTTTGGTCATGCTGACCGCCTATACTGCGCGGCAGGCGCAATTGCTCGACGCGCATTGCGACCTGCTGCTGGTCGGGGATTCGCTGGGTCAGGTGATCTACGGTCTGCCCTCCACCATCCCTGTCACGATGGAGATGATGGCGAACCATGCCGCCGCAGTCGTGCGCGGAAGCTACCATGCGGTAGTCGTGGTCGACATGCCCTTCGGCAGCTACGAGCGCTCGCCCGAGCAAGCCTTCGACAGTGCCGCGCGACTGCTCAAGGAGAGCGGCGCGGCCGCAGTGAAGCTGGAAGGCGGCGAGGCTATGGCCGATACGGTCGCATTTTTGTCGCAACGCGGCATTCCGGTGATGGGCCACGTCGGCCTGACTCCGCAGGCGGTCAATGTCCTGGGCGGCTATGCCGCGCGGGGCCGCAGCGATGCCGAGGCCGAAAAGATCGTCGGCGACGCCAAGGCGCTCGACGCGGCGGGTGCGTTCGCGATCGTCATCGAGGGCGTGGTCGAGAGTATCGCCGTCGCCGCGACAAAGGCCGTTTCCGCTCCGACCATCGGCATCGGTGCCTCGGCGCAATGCGATGGCCAGGTGCTGGTCACCGAGGACATGCTCGGAATGTTCGAGCGCGTCCCGCGCTTCGTGAAGAAATATGAAGATATTGCGGCACTGATCGAGCGAACCGCCGCCAGCTACGCCGAGGATGTGCGCAATCGCAGCTTCCCCGGCGAAGACCAGACTTACCAGCCCAAATCCTGAAGGATCACCCCTGCGTGTCCACGCTTCTGCAATTCTACAAATTTTCGCTCGTCTTCACCCTGGTCTGCCTCGGGCTGGCCGTATGGTACGGTGCCGCGAGCACCGGCACGCTGGTCGGAACGCTCGGGCTGCTGTGGATCGTCGTGATCCTGTCGATCCTCGAGGTGTCGCTCAGTTTCGATAACGCCGTGGTCAATGCCACAGTATTGAAGGACATGAGCGAGGTCTGGCAGCGGCGCTTCCTGGTCTGGGGGATCGCGATCGCGGTGTTCGGCACGCGGATCATCTTCCCGCTCGCCATCGTCGCGATCGCCGCCGGACTGGGGCCGCTGGCAGCCATCGAACTGTCTTTGAACAATCCGCAGGAATACGAGCGGATCGTCTCGGGCGCGCATGTCGGCATCGCCGGTTTCGGCGGCGCTTTCCTCACGATGGTCGGGCTGAAGTTCTTTTTCGACGCCGACAAGGAAGTGCACTGGATCGCCGTAATCGAAGAAAAGCTGACCCGCGTTTCCGCTCTGCCCGCGGTGGAAATTGCGCTGCTGCTGTTGGTGATGTGGGGGATTTCGACCCTGTTGCCCGATGAAGAGGCGCTGACATTCCTCACCGCAGGTTTGCTCGGGACAGTCACCTTTATCGCCGTCGACGCCTTGGGCACGTTTCTCGACATGCGCGAGCAGGCCAAGCGAGCCAGCGGCGTGATCATGCGTTCGGGTCTCGGCGGTTTCCTCTATCTCGAAGTCCTCGATGCCTCGTTCAGCTTCGATGGTGTGATCGGAGCCTTCGCTCTGTCGAACAATATGGTGGTGATCGCACTGGGTCTGTCGATCGGCGCGATGTTCGTGCGCTCGATGACGATTCATCTGGTCAGGAAAGGCACGCTGGCGGAGTATCGCTTCCTTGAGCACGGCGCCTTCTGGGCGATCATCGCTCTGGGCGGGATCATGCTGGCCTCGGTGGTGGTGCATATTCCCGAGGCGCTGACGGGGCTGATCGGAGCCACGCTGATCGTCATTTCGCTGTGGTGGTCGGTCCGCTGGAACAAGCGCCACGGCACCCTCGAGGCGACGGCCTAACCCGCACGCCTGAGCGCTCCGGCGACCGGCGCCGCGACAACGAGCTGCGCCAGATGATAGAGCATGAGCGGCACAACCAGAAAGCCTGCTATCTCGGGCGGGAAGAGGATGGCGGCGAGCGGAACGCCGACTGCGGTGCTCTTTTGAGTCCCGCCGAACAGGAACGATATCCTGTCCGGGCGCGGGAGGCGCAGCGCACCTGCGACCACCCAAGAGCCGAGGTGGCCGAACAGCAGGAACACCGCGACCATGCCGCCAAGCCACGCCCATGCGCTGGCATCCACCCTCTGCCAGATCCCCTGCTCCACCGCGCCCGAAAAGGCTACGTAGACGGCGAGCGCGATGACGAGTCGATCGATCCAGATGATGTGTCTGCCGTGTCGGGCGATAAAGTCTCGCGTCCATCCCTGGACGATTTGTCCGATGACGAAAGGGAGCAGCAATATCAGCAGGATCCGCTCTGCGCTCTCCCATCCGATTTGCGCTTCGCTCCCGGTACCGCCGAGGAGGAAGAACACCGGCACGGTCACGAAAATTCCTGCGATATTGAGCAAGGCTGCGCTGATGACCGAGAGTCCGAGATTGCCTCCGGCGAGTGCGCTGTAGGAGGTGGCCGACTGGACCGTCGAAGGAAGCGAGCCGAGGTAAAGAAAGCCCACCGCGATAAGCGGGGGGATCAGCCCTTGTCCCAAGCTCGATAGAGCCATTCCTGCCAGCGCCATTGCACCGAACACCCACAGCAGTAGCGGCAGCAGGAACCGCCAGTTGCGCAGGCCCAACCGAATTTCGCTGCGGGCGATACGCATCCCGTTGAGCAGGAACAGGACGAAGACACCGGCGCTGACGAGCAGATCGGCAGCGGGGCGAGTTTGGCTGCCGACTGGAATGATCACGGCCAGCAGTACGGCAAGCGCGAGCATGCGCAGCATCGGATCGGACAAGACGGTGCGCAGCGCCATGGCCCGCCCCTGCCGCTTTCGCCCGTCCGTGTCGAGCACTGGCCTCCGCAGTCGTCTAGCGGTTATTCACCTTCTCGTATTTGTCTTCGAGCCGTGCCGCCAGCGCCTGGTCCTCGGTCACGCGAGCAAGTGCGCGAATCGCCGGTGGAAAAAGCGGCTGCAATTTATAGGCTCGCCACGCGAATTGACGGGCTCCGGCATCATCGCCGAGCTGCGCCGCCATCTCGCTGCGCAGCGCAAGGATCGCCGGATCGCTGCGAGCGCCGTGATCGAGGGCGCTGTCGAGGACCGCAGCTGCCGAAGCGAATTCTCCGCGCTCCGCGAGCAATCCGCCATAGAAGCCCGCCGCCGATGCCTCGCTAGCGCCGCCCGAGAGATACCGCTCGAGCGCATTGCGCGCCGCTTCTGCGTCGTCCTCCATCATATGGGCCGCCACCAGCCGACGGATTAGCGGCCAGTCCCGGCGGATTTGTGCCGCGCGCAGATAGGCCCGGGTGGCCCTCTCACCATCGCCAGCGGCCAACAAAGCATCGCCCAGAAGGGCCTGGGCATCGCCCGATCCTGCATGCTGACGGGCAAATCTTCCGGCTTCGGCCACTGCGCGATCAGTCTGCCCGGTGCGCAGATACTCGCGCACGAAGTCGCGCAGATCGGCACCGTGGGCAAGGCGGTCGAAACGCAGGGCTTCGGGCCGGGTGCGGCTGGGCAGAGGCGTGATCGCCGAAACCGAGGGGCGAGCGGCCGCATCCAGCAACACCGCCGCGTCCTGGCGTCTGTCGAGGGTCTCCAGCGCTCTTCCGACCAGCGTCTTGAGATAGGGAGAGGCGCGGGGCTCTGCAGCTCGCTCCGCCAGCCGCGCGACCAATTCGCGCTCGCCTCCGCTCAGCATCAGTGAGCGGGCGAGCAGACGATCCACCCGTTGGTTGTCGGGCTGAATTTGCGCCAGCCGGTCGAAGGTCTGCGCAGCGCTCGCGTATTGCCCCAGTTCAAGATCGAGGATGCCGCTCAGCAGCAATGCTGCAGGCGTTTCGATCTCTGTGGTGGGTGCCCGCATCAACAGCGAGCGAGCGAGGTCGAATTCGCCGGCCCGTGCAGCGATGACCGCATTGAGAAAGGCGAGCCGCGGCGCGCGCGGAGACAGTTCGCTCGCCCTTCGCAGGGCAGCCAACGCTTCCGCCGCTTCGCCCGCATCACCCAGTGTGGCGGCATAGTCGGTCAGCAATCCAACATCGCCGGGTGTCGCTTCAAGCGCCGTTTCGAGCCATGGTATCGCATGGCGCGGCCCCTGTGAATCGCGCACCAGCTGGGCCCGAAAACGCAATGCGGCGGAGTTTCCGGGATCGACCGCCAGCGCTCTCTCGGCGGCGGCGATCGCCTGCACTTGCTCGCCGCCGCGATAGCGCAGCCGGCCGATGTCCACCCACAATTCGGCGTTCTGCGGATCAGCCCTCAGCGCTCGATCGAAGGCGGCGCCAGCTGCAGCAAGACGATCTTCCCGCATCTCGAGCTGGCCCAGCATGCGAAAGCCGAGCGCAGCGGTGCTCGGCGAGAAAGTGCCGTCGCCGAGCCAGCGGCGGGCTTTGGCAAGGTCGTCCTGCTGCAGGGCGGCTTCGCCAAGGTAGGCTGCAAGTTCGGGTGCGCCGTGACCCTGTTCAAGCAGAGCGTTCAAACGGTTTTCGGCTGTCAGACCATCGCCGCGCGCAAGTGCGACCCGAGCGGCCTCGAAACCCGGCTTTTGCTCTTCCCGCGCCGAGCAGGAGGCGAGAAGCGCCGCCATTATGCCAACCGCAAGCGATGTTCGCCGAAGGTTAGCCCTGCAGATCATATTGCTTGAGCAGATCGTAGAGGGTGGGCCTACTGATACCGAGCAATTTGGCGGTGCTGGAAATGTTCCCTTCGCTCCGCGCCAGCGCCTGGCGGATAACCTTGCGGTCGGACTGTTCGCGCGCGCTCTTGAGATTGAGCGGCATTTCGCCCTCGTCGTCCTCGCTGCTCGACAGATCGAGATCCTCGGGCGTCACCAGCTTGCCGTCGGCCATGATGACCGACCGCTTCACCCGGTTTTCGAGTTCGCGGACATTACCGGGCCAACCCCAACCGTCGATCGCAGCCAGCGCGTCGGGGGTGAAACCCTGCACTTGCGGGTTCATCTCCTTTGCGTGCTGAGCCAGGAAAGCCTTGGCGAGCAGGATCGAATCCCCCGCGCGCTCGGCCAGCGGCGGGATCTTCACCACGATTTCGGCCAGGCGATAGAACAGATCCTCGCGGAAGGTCGCCTCGCCGATCATTGCCTCGAGATCCTGATGCGTCGCACAAACGATCCGTGTATCGACCGCAATCGGCTTGCGACCGCCGATCCGCTCGATCGTGCGCTCTTGCAGGAAGCGCAGCAGCTTGACCTGCAATTGCAGCGGGATGTCGCCGATTTCGTCGAGGAACAGCGTACCGCCATGTGCGAGTTCGATCTTGCCTTCGGTTGTCTTGACGGCCCCGGTGAAAGCGCCCTTCTCGTGCCCGAACAGTTCGCTCTCAAGCAGGTTCTCGGGAATCGCCGCGCAATTGATCGCGACGAAAGGGGAGTCACGACGGTCGCTGGCATCGTGGAGGCCGCGTGCGAGCAATTCCTTTCCGGTTCCGCTCGCGCCGAGCAGCATCACCGACACGCTGGTCTGCGCAACCCGCTCGATGGTCCGCGAGACCTTGAGCATTTCGGGAGCGGCGGTGATCATGGTTCCCAGAACGGTGCGATCATCGCCGACCCGCTCGGCCAGCCGCCGGTTTTCCTGTTCGATCGCATGCAGCCGCAATGCGCGGTCGACGATCATCCCCAGAGCCTCGATGTCGATCGGCTTCTGGTAGAAATCATAGGCGCCGCGCTGGATCGCCTGGAGCGCGCTGTCGCGCGCGCCATGACCCGAGGCCACGATTACCTTGGTATCGGGCTTGAGCGCCATAATCGCATCCAGCACGGCGAAGCCCTCGCTGATGCCGTCGGGGTCCGGGGGCAGGCCGAGATCGAGCGTGACGACTGCTGGCGTTTCGGCACGCAAGGCGGTCAGCGCCGATTCCCGGTCGCCGGCAATCAGCACATCGAAATTGTCATAGGCCCATTTGAGCTGCGCCTGCAGACCTTCGTCGTCCTCTACCACCAACAGTTTCGGCTTGGCGTTCGCCATCATGCAACCTCGTTTCTTTTGGTATGCACCTCGTCGAGCCCCTCCGCCCCGACCGGCGAATCGTCGAACCTCGAGGCCAGCAGCTTTTCTGCGGCATCGGTCGGCAGGCTGATCGAAAAGCGGCTGCCGAAGCTTTCGCGCGACTCGACATCGAGGCGTCCACCCATCGCTCGGACCATCGCCCGCGCTTCATGCGCACCGATGCCGAAACCGCCCTCCTTGGTCGAGACGAAGGGCTTGAACAGTTCGTTGCGAACGAATTGCGCGCTCATGCCGCGGCCCGCATCCGCAATCACGATGGCTCCGCGCAGGCCGTGATTTGTCACCTGGATCTCGACCGGCGATCGCGCCGGACTGGCATCGATGGCGTTCTGGACGAGATGGACCAAAGCCTGTTCGAGACACTCGCGGTCGGCCAGTACCGGACATCGCCCACAGCCCGAGAAGCTGACCGGATGAGTATGGGTGAAGCGCGCCGCAAGACTCCGACCCAGATCCGCCAGGTCGACCCGCTCACGCCGGCCGCTGTCCCCTCCGCCATAACGTCCCAGACGCGCCAACAGAGCGTTGAGCTTGTCCGAACTGTTGCGGACCGTGATGAGCATGTCCTTGCGGAATTCCGGATTCTCGGAATGCTTCTCCGCATTGGCCAGCAGCAGCGCCATCTGGCTCGACAGATTCTTGATGTCGTGCATCACGAAGGCCATCCGCCGGTTGAACTCGTCGAAACGGCGCGCTTCCTCCAGCGCTTCCTGTCCGGCCTGTTCGGCTAGATAGCTCGCGACCTGCTTGCCGGCGACACCGAGGAGATCGAAATCCTCCCAATCGAGCCCGCGATGGACGGGCGGGCGGCCCAGCACGATCACGCCGACAAGACGATGATGGTGAATGAGCGGCACTGCGGCCCAGCCATGGTGTTCATCGCGCAACCAGGCTGGAACCATCGCCGCCTCGCCGCGATGGGAGATGCCCTGCCTGCTCTTGTCGAGATCCAGGATCAGACCTTCGCGCTCCAGCAGCCGGGCGAGCTCGAGCGGCACCGCCGGCGCCGGTACTTCGATTTGCGGCCAACGCCAGCGCGCCGCGAGGGTCAGTGCATCATCCTCGTCTGGTACCAGCAGCAATCCGCAGGGGCTATCGGTGATGTCGGCGAGAGACTGGATTGCGCGCTCGGAAAGGCTTCCCTCCTCGCCTGCGGGCCGACCGATCGTATGGGTGAAGCGGATCCATTCCGAGCGATAATCGTAGCGATGCTTGAACAGGTGCTTCGTCGCCATGACCCTTGCCCAGTCGCGGAACCTTGGCGAGGGCAGCCAGAGAACCGTGAAGACCGCAGCGGCCAGCAAGAAGCCCACCTGGGTTATCCGCCCCAGGTCCCCGGAAAAGCGGTCCGCCGCCCACCCTGACAAGAGTACCATGGCGGCGAGATAACCGCCGATCAGCACCAGCGAGAGCAACTGAAACGTGACTGCGCGCGAAGGGCGGAAGGTCAGCCCCCGCTCCGACCGCGAAAAACCGATCGCTATGCCGCAGGCCATCCCCGCCATGACCAGCCCGCGCAAACCGTTGACTTCGTTCAGCGCTGCGCCGCCCAGGTATGCGACGGTATGGAAATTGAGCTCGAATCCCCAGAACAGCCCTAGCGAACCTGCGCTCCATGCCAGCAGGCGGCGCGACATGTCGGCCGCGCCGGCGTAGAGATTGTGCAGTAAGACCAGCGCGCCCGCTGCGCTCAGAAGGTGCAACAGCGCCAGGGTCTGTAACGCTAGGCTTGCGCTCTCGCGATCCAGCAGCCCGCCCATGGCGACGAAGACTACAAACACCTGCAGCAACTGCACGAACACGAGCGACCCGATCACCGGGCGCACCAGGCGCAAGCTTGCATCCCGGCCATCATTCGCAAACAGGCGAAACAGCACTACCGTCCAGGCGAGATCCCGCGCCGTTTCGGCGAAATAGGATAGCGCCCGGTCGGCTCCGAGCGACGCTACAGCCAAGCACCACAAACAGGTGATCGACAGCGCAACCAGAGTGGCGCCACGATCCGAACGATCGCGCCGCCCGCAGCGCGCGATCCACACCGCGGCGAACACGCATGCCAGCGCGGCGATCCCGAAGGCGAGAAAGGCGAATATCTCTTCCATGAGCCTAGCGCGCACCTTCCGGCCAGAGGATCACGCGAAGGGTTTGCAGCAGAATGAGGATATCGAGGAAGGGGGTGTAGTTCTTGGCGTAATAGAGATCGTACTCCAGCTTGTGGCGCGCGTCTTCGATGGAGGCGCCGTAGGGATAGTTGATCTGGGCCCAGCCGGTTATGCCGGGCTTCACCATGTGCCGCTCGGCGTAATAGGGCAGTTGCTCATCGAGATCGGCGACGAATTGCGGAACCTCGGGGCGCGGTCCGACGAAGCTCATCTCACCCTTCAATACCGTCCACAGCTGCGGCAGCTCGTCGATCCGCACCTTGCGGATGAACCGGCCGATGCGGGTTACGCGGGGGTCGTTCTGGATCGCCCATTGGGCCCCGTCCTTCTCGGCATCTTGCGCCATCGAGCGCAATTTGATCACCACGAAGGGCTGACCGAACAGTCCGATCCGCGACTGGCGGAAGAAGGCCGGCCCTTTGCTCTCGATCTTAACGAGCAGTGCGAAGAACCCGATCACGGGAACCGTTGCCAGCAGCAGCAGCAGACTGACGATCACGTCGAAGGCGCGCTTGCCCGCGCTCGAGATTGCCCGACCGGCGGAAAAGCCGTCGGAGAAAATCAGCCAGCTCGGGTTGAGCGTATCGAGATCGACACGTCCGGTTTCGCGCTCGAGGAAGCTGCTGAAATCGTTGACGTGGACGCCACGGGTCTTGACCCTCAGCAGGTCCTTGAGTGGGAGCGAATTGCGTCGCTCCTGGAGCGCGACGATCACTTCGATCGCACCCACCCGTTCGACATAGCGCCCCAGATCGGCGATGGATTGGCGCGGTACTGCATCCTCAACGACTGCCGGGCCTTCGTCCATCGCGATGCAGGAGACGACATCGAAGCCGCTGCCCGGTCGGGCGGAAAGGAGGCGCAACCGCTCTGCGCGCACCCCCGCCCCCAGAACGAGCACTCGGCGCCGGAACGTCGAAGTCCCGAGCAAGGGCCCGAGAATCACGCGGTTGAGGATCAGGAGCGCGATCGCCAAGAGCATCGCGTAGAGCAGCACCGAGCGCCAGAACATGTTGCCCGGGATGAGGAAGTCGAGCAGCGAGATACCCAGCACGCCGAGGCTGACCGCCACCAGCAGCCGCGCGGTCGCGAAGCGCAGCGAACGCAGCGCTTCGGGCCCGTAGCTGCCCACCGCGATCATCGCCAGATTGACCACCACCGCAAAGGCGAGGATTTCAGGGAAGCGATCGAGATACGGGCCGGGGTCGGTATCGATCTGCCACACTCGAAAGTGCCATGCCGCCTCGCCGGCCAGCAGCAACAGCAGCACATCGACCAGACCAAGCACGACCACCGGATACGGGATGTAATGTTTGAACAGTCTGATCATGCGTGGCCGGCCCGATCGCTCATTGCCGACCGTCTATAGGCTTTACAGGTGAACTGTCGGTAAATTTTACAGCACGGGGCGAAACAACCGGAGCCAGCCCAGAGGAGCGTCGAAGATCTCCCCACCCCTGCACCTCTGCGTGGCATGTCGGTCTTTGGTAGAGCGGCTTGGAGCAACGACCGGCGGCGCGGCACCTCGTTCCCGATCGACGTTAAAGCGTGATGCCTCGATCGCCGAATTCGAAAGGAGTGGCCCCGCGGCTCACCGGATCGAAGCGCAGCCGTCGTCCGATCGGCGGCAGTGACCGCTGCTCGCAACCCTCGATGTGACAGCGGCGACAGCCGGGACCGATCGGCACCGCATCTTCCGGCCTCAGCGAAACGCCGCGCGCCTGCGCCAGCGATCCGGCCAAGGAAGCATCGAGTCCGAGCACCACCGAAAATTTCGCTGCGCCGCTCGTGCCCATCCCTTCGACCGTCCTTCCCACTGTGAACCAGACATCCGTGGTCTGCCCGTCGCTCTGGGAGTTGACCAGCTGGACAAGCAGCTCGCCCGATCGCTCGAAGGTTTTGTGGACGATCCACAGCGGACAGCTATGCTCGGCCTCGATCAGTTCCGCGCCGCTTGCTCCGACGATCCGTTTGGAGAACTGTCCGGCGCGGTCGAGGCGGGCCATGAAAAAGGGCAGACCGCGCTGTCCCACGCGCTGGAGCGTGGTGAGGCGATGGGCAAGCTGCTCGAAGCTCACGCCGAAGCGGCGCTGCAGCACCGGCAGGTCGTAATCGGTAGCGGCGCAAGCACGCAGGAACCTGCCATAGGGCATGATCAGCGCGGCGGCGAAATAGCCGGTCAGATGATGGATGAAGAGCTCGCGCGCCGTTTCGTCGTCGAACCTGGCCCCTTGCGCGATGGTATCGATCGCCTCGCGCTGCTCGAGCTGGGCGAGCTGTACCGCCAGCTGGAACGTGCGCGATTCGGGGGGCAGCATTTCGGACAGCTGCACCTGGCGCGCATGAAGATCGAGCCGCCGGACCATGCCAGGCATGATCTCGCGGGGGAGAAACCGAACGGCGAACTGATGACGCTCGCGCAATCGCTCCGTCAGCGCGACCGAGAGATCGCCGCGCGAGAGCCGCATCTCGTCGGACAGTTCTTCCGCCGCGTGATCGAGATCGCCGAAATGGTTGCGCCAGCGCTCGATCTCGCGGCGTGCGGCGGCGATGGCATCGGATGCCGATGCACTCGCCTCACTCGCTCGGTCGTAGAGCCGGGCGAAGGCGGCGGCGGCTTGTGGAGCGGCCGACAGGAGCTCGTCGACCTCCTCGCGATCGATGGCGAGATCGGCGAAGCGTTCGTCGGCGAAGCGCCGCGCGAGGCCGTCGAGTCCACCGATCGACGCGTCTTCGCGCAAGGACCGAGGGTCGAAATCGAACTCCTCGATCAGACGCATCATCACCCGGGCGCTGACGGGGCGCTGGTTGCGCTCCATCAGGTTGAGATAGCTCGGGGAGATGGCCAGGCGCGCCGCGGTCGCCGCCTGGGTGAGACCTTCGCGACGGCGGATACGGCGCAGCGCGGGGCCGGCAAAGACGGAGGGATCGGCCAAGAGTTTTGTAATTTCCTTTACAGAGTTACAGGGCATTTAGCGGTCAGAGGCCCATAATTACAAGTTATTTTGTCATTTTTCCTGTCATTCGAGCCCGCAACGCGCAAGTTGAGTGCAACGAGATTCACAGGAGATGCACATGACCTATCAAGCCACCATCGACGATTTTGCCAAGACCATCGAGGGCAATGGCGCGCCATGGGCGGCGATCGACGCCGAGAGCGCCGCGCGGATGCAGGTTCAGAACCGTTTCCCCACCGGGCTCGACATCGCGCGCTACACCGCTGGCATCATGCGCGAGGATATGGAGGCCTATGACGCCGATCCGGCGCAATACACGCAGTCGCTGGGCTGCTGGCACGGCTTCATCGCGCAGCAGAAGATGATCTCCATCAAGAAGCATTTCGGCAGCACCAAGCGCCGCTATCTCTATCTCTCGGGCTGGATGGTCGCCGCGCTGCGCAGCGAGTTCGGACCGCTCCCCGACCAGTCGATGCACGAGAAGACCAGCGTCTCCGGGCTGATCGGTGAGATTTACACCTTCCTCAAGCAGGCCGATGCCCGCGAGTTGGGCATGATGTTCCACGAACTCGACGCGGCCAAGGAGCGCGGCGACGAGGTCGAGGCCAAACGCATCAAGTCCGCGATCAACAATCACGAGACGCATGTCGTGCCGATCATCGCCGATATCGACGCCGGCTTCGGCAATGCCGAGGCCACCTATCTGCTCGCCAAGAAGATGATCGAGGCCGGCGCCTGCGCGCTGCAGATCGAGAACCAGGTCTCGGACGAGAAACAGTGCGGCCATCAGGACGGCAAGGTCACCGTTCCGCACGAGGACTTCCTCCAGAAGATCCGCGCGATCCGCTACGCCTTCCTCGAACTCGGCGTTCCCGAAGGCATCATCGTCGCGCGCACCGATTCGCTGGGCGCGGGGCTGACCAAGCAGATCGCCTACTCCAAGGAACCGGGCGATCTGGGCGATCAGTACAATGCCTTCCTCGATGCCGAGGAGGTCGATCCCGCCAATGTCACCAACGGTCAGGTCTTCATCAGCCGCGACGGCAAGCTGCTGAGCCCCAAGCGGCTGCCCTCCAACCTCTATCAGTTCCGCGCCGGCACCGGGGTCGACCGGGTGGTGCTCGACTGCGTTACCGCGCTGCAGAACGGCGCCGATCTGCTCTGGATCGAAACCGAGAAGCCGCATGTCGACCAGATCGGCAGCATGGTCGATCGCATCCGCGAGGAGGTGCCCAACGCCAAGCTGGTCTACAACAACTCGCCCAGCTTCAACTGGACGCTCAACTTCCGCCAGCAGGTCTATGACGCTTGGCAGGAAGCGGGCAAGGATGTTTCATCCTACGAGCGCGACCGGTTGATGAGCGTGGATTACGACGAGACAGAGTTGGGGATCGAAGCCGACGAGAAGATCCGCACCTTCCAGGCGGATGCGGCCAAGCGCGCCGGCATCTTCCATCATCTGATCACGCTGCCGACCTATCACACCGCCGCGCTCAGCACCGACAATCTCGCTAAGCGCTATTTCGGCGAACAGGGCATGCTGGGCTATGTCGAGCAGGTCCAGCGCCGAGAAATCCGCGAGGGTATCGCCTGCGTCAAGCACCAGAACATGGCGGGCTCCGACATCGGCGACGACCACAAGGAATACTTCGCCGGCGAAGCGGCATTGAAGGCGGGCGGCAAGGACAATACCATGAACCAGTTCGCGGCCGCTTGAGCCGCGCCGGAGAGAGGATTATCCCATGACCACCGATACGACACCCGAACCGGCGCGCGAGCCTGGCAAGGAACCTGGCCGCGCCCGGGCCTTGCTATCGACCGCCGATTTCCGCCTCTTGCGCACCGCGCTGTCGAGCCACGCGCGGCAGACCGACGACCGCGAGGAGTTGGCGAAGATCAATGCGCTTCACCACCGGCTCGGCACCTATGTGCCCGACGCCGAATAGCCGACCCTTTTCTCCTGGGGAGGAGAAAGCGGCCGCCGGAGTGCTCTTCGCACGCCGGCGGCCGTAATCGTTTGAGGCTCCGCTCAGCCGCCCTGCACGGGCATCAGCGTAAGCGCTGCGCTGGCGAGACCCTCCGCACCCGTGGCGATGACCTTTTCCGCGTCCGGCGCCCAGAATGGCGAGTGCAGCGAGGGCAATGTGGTTTCGCCCGCAGCCGCCCTGTCGAGTTGCTCCTGCGGCACGCCGCCGACCCAGAAGATCAGCGATTCGACGTCATCGGGCGCAGCCCGGCGGAACTGGCCGAAATCCTCGCCCCCCATCACGCTAGGGACCTGCATCACCCGGTCCTCGCCGAAGCGGGTGCGGAAATGGCCCATTACCGTCTCGGTGAAATCGGGATCGTTATAGGTCGAGGGGGTATAGGGATCTTCGACCGTCACGAGCGGCATCTTGTCCTCGGGCATGCCCGCCGCCATCGCCTCGCCGCGCGCGATCCGGGCGATGCCGTCGAGGAGCAGCTTGCGCGATTCGTCCGAATAGCTGCGCACGGTAAGCTGCAGCTTGGCCTCGTCGGAAATGATGTTGTGCTTGGCGCCGGCGTGAAAGCTGCCGACGGTGACCACCGCCGGGTCGAGCGGCGAGGTTTCGCGGCTGACCAGCGTCTGCAGCTTCATCACGATCGCGCTGGCCAGAACCACCGGATCCTTGGTGGTGTGCGGATAGGCGCCGTGGCCGCCGACCCCGGGAACGGTGATGTCGACGCTATCGACGTTGGCGAGCGCAAAGCCCGGCGAATAGCCGATCATCCCGGCGGGAAACTGCGCCGCATCGTGGAAGGAAACCGCGTAGTCGGGCTTGGGAAAGCGGGTGTAGAGCCCATCCTCGAGCATGGCGAGCGCGCCCAGCCCGATCTCTTCGGCGGGCTGGAGGATCATCACCAGCGTTCCCTGCCACTGGTCCTTGCGCTCGACCAATAGCTGCGCCGCGCCGATGAAGCCGGCCATGTGCGTATCGTGGCCGCAGGCGTGCATCACCCCGGTGGTGACCCCGCTGGCCGGGGTGGCGGTCTGGGTGGAGGCGTAGGGCAGCCCGGTCTGCTCGACCACCGGCAGCCCGTCCATATCGGCGCGCAGCAACACCACCGGTCCCTCGCCATTGCGCATCACCGACACCACGCCGGTCTGCCCGACGCCCTCGGTCACCTCGAAACCCAGCGCGCGCATCCGCTTGGCCAGCTTGGCGGCGGTCTCGTGCTCCTCGAAGCTGAGCTCGGGATTGGCGTGGAGATCGCGGTAGAGCTCCATCAGTTCGGGCATGTCCGCCATCAGATCGTCGCGCAGTTCGTCGGCCTGCACGGGTGCGGCGAACGCCAGCGCGGTCGCCGATATGGTGGCGGCCAGGCTCAGTTTCGAGATTCTCATGGTAATGCTTCTCCCCCGGTATGATGAAATCGTCGGGATCAGTGTTGCAGACTGGGCCCGCCCAGGGAAGGCCTCACAGATCGTAGGTCAGCACCAGCATGATCGAAAGCGTCGTCACCATCAGAATGACGAGCGGTACGCCGGTACGGATGTAATCGCGAAATTCGTAAGAGCCTTCGGCCATGATCAGCATGTTGGTCTGATAGGCGATCGGGGTGGCGTAGCAAAGATTGCAACCGAACAGCACCGCAAGGATCAGCGGTTCGGGCGGCAGACCGAGTTGCGCGGCGATGGCGAAGGCGATAGGCGTGCCGACCGTAGCGGCGGTGGCGTTGGAGGCGAAATTGGTCAGCACGGTCACGAACAGCATGATCGCGGCGAGCACCGCCGCCGGGGCGAGATATTGCAGCCCGTAGGCGAGCAATTGCCCCAGCCACTGCGCCGCGCCGCTGTCGTCGACGATCCGCCCGATCGCGATGCTGGCGGCGATCAGCACGATGACCTTGGCCGATAGCGCGCGGCCTACGCGGTCGAATTTGACGCATCCGGTGACGAACATCAGGATCGCCCCGCCCAATGCCGCGATGGCAATGGGCAGCAGACCCACCGATGCGGTCCCCACCGAACCGAGCATGATGGCCGCCGAGAGCACCGCCTTGGAGCGGCGCGGCAGCTCCCGCATGCCCTCGAGCGTGAGCAGGCTGTCGCCGCGGGCAAAGGCCTGGAGCTCGTCGGGGAGCCCCATCACCAGCAGGACGTCGCCTTCGGCGAAGCGCATATCGCCGCCTTCGCTAAACTGATCCTTCGCGGCCATCAGCCGTTCGGGACGATGAACCCCGACAACAGCGACGCCGTAGAGATCGGCGATCCCCGAGCTGGGCAGCGTCCGGTGAATCAGGCGCGAATCGGCGGTGACGGTCATTTCGACCACCACGATGTCCTGTCTGGTTTCCTGAGCCTTGCGGCGGATGCGGTCGAGCACCCAATTGGGCGCGGCCTCGCCCTTGAGCACCCGGAGCGCCTCTTCCAGCGCTTCGTGGGGGCCCGACATGCGCAGCCGCTGCTGCGGGCGCAGCAAGCCCGCAGGCGCTTCGTGAAACTCGATGTCGGCGGGCAGGCGCGGGAGGATCTCCGCGAGCACCTTGCCGTTGAGCATGCTACCCTCGGTCACCCGCAACCGTGCGGAAAAGCGCCGCTTGATCCCGGTTTCCGCCACCGAATTGTCGCCCAGCAACCGCGGCATCACCAGCCACAAATAGGGCAGCGCCACCAGCGCGGCGACCAGCACGATCGGGGTAAAGTCGAACACCCCGACCGGGGGCATGCCGAGATCGCTGGCGATCGAAACCACGAGGATGTTGGTCGAGGTGCCGATCGTGGTCGCCATTCCGCCGATCAGCACCGCGGCGTTGAGCGGGATCAGCGTCTTGGAAGCGGGCATTGCGCCGCGCGCGGCCAGAGTGACGAAGATCGGCAGCAGCAGCACCAGCACGGGCGTATCGTTGACGCCCATGGAGAGCAGCATCGCCAGCACCAGCGATACCAGCAGGCCGATCTGGAGGTTGAACTTGAACACCCGCTCGAGAAAGCGCGCCGCCGGTTCGAGCGCGCCGGTCACCACCAGACCCCGTCCCATGATCATCAGCGCGCAGATGGTGATGAGCGCGTAATGGCCGAAGCCGGCGAAGGCGAGCTGCAGCCCCTCGGTCGGCCCGGTGCCGGGCAGCGGAAAGAAATACAGCCCGACCGCGATCACCGCGATCGTGAGCAGCGAGACGATCTCGACCGACAGCCGCCCCCGCGCAAAACCGATGAACATCGCGATCGTCACGACGAGCGCCGCGATCGCGTGGGGATTGGGTATGCCGGGCATCATATCGCGCCGCGATCTTCAAAGATGCGGGGGAACACAAGCCAAATCGACGGGGGATGTGAGAATTGCGGCCATGCGCCCGATGGATCAGCGGCCGGATCGCTCCAGGGCGTCCAACCGTGAGCGCGCGGCGCGCAGGAATGGCACGTGTTCGGGTTTCAACCGGCGACGGCCTGCCAGCTCTTCGCCCGCTTCGACCGCTTCGCGCCACAATTCAATGTCGTCGCCCGTGAGTTCGGCAGCACCATAGGCCCAGAGAAAGCGGCTGCCGAGCGCTTCTACGCTGTTGGGATTGCTCAGCGCCAGACTGCGGAACAGCGCCAGCGTCTCGCGCGCCATTGCAGCGCTCCCGGGCCCGTCCTCGAGTACCCAGCGAAAGATCACCTCGGCCTGCATGTCCTGCGCGAGGCGGCGGGTGAGGTAGCTGTTGCTCGGCTCGACCGCATGCATCGCCCGTCCGGTGGCAATCAGCCGCGGCAAAGCCTCGCGCGAAGCAAGCGGATTGCCCGAATTGACCCCCGCATCGACGAGACCGCGCAGAGCGCGCGCGTAGTGGAGCCGTTCGATCCGGCCCGAAGGGATAGCGCGCCCCTCGCCTTCGATCTCGCGAGCGAGGCCGGAATAGGTGGCAAGAGCGTCATCGTGCTGCCGCGCCTCGGCCTGAGCTTCGCCCAGCGAGAGCAGCATTTCGCGCCGTCCATTGACGATCATCTCGGCGGACGGGCCTTCCATCGCGATGGCGCGATCGACCAGCCTCAAGGCGGCGCGGTAATTGGCGATCCGGGCGGTGTGGTCGCCGCCCTGCCCGGCGCGATCGCCCATGGTGAACAGCTGGCCCGCCTCCTCGAGGAGCGCCTGCTGTCCCGGCGTCTGCGCCAGCAGCGCTGGCGTCAGCAGCAGCGCAACCCCCGCCGCCACCACTCCAGTCACCCTCCCCGGCATCGGCATCCTCCCGCTACGCAGGGCGACGGCTATACCGCTTTCGGAACGGGAATGTGAGAATATTCGAGGATCGTGCGGGAGTGGTGCCCCTGGCCGGACTCGAACCGGCACTCCGTTAGGAACTCGATTTTGAGTCGAGCGCGTCTACCAATTCCACCACAGGGGCATTCCCGCGAAGGCGGCGGATAGCGGGACCGCCGCGCGCTTTCAAGCGGCTTGAGGCGCCGCGCGGCGCTATCTAAGCGCGCCCGCCAGCAGCTTGTGCAGCCGCGAATGCAGCGCATCGTTGGCGGCCAGCACCTGCGCCGAATGGATCGGGCTCGAACGACCGCGGAAGTCGGAGACGAAGCCGCCGGCCTCGCGCACGATAAGGCAACCGGCAGCGGTATCCCAGTCGCTCAATCCGCTTTCCCAGAAGCCGTCGAAGCGTCCGGCGGCGAGCCAGGCGAGGTCGAGCGAGGCTGCGCCATAGCGGCGGATGCCCGCCACCTGCGGGCCGATCGCGGCGAAGATCTTGGTCCATTCGCCGAAATCGCCATGCCCCTGGAAGGGAATACCGGTGGCGACCAGCGCGTCCGACAGCCGAGAGCGCGCCGAGACGCGCAGCCGGCCGTCGTGAAGCCAGGCGCCGCGGGTCTTCTCGGCCCAGAAGGTTTCGTCGGTGATCGGCTGGTAGATGACGCCGGCGGTGACCTCGCCCCAGCCGCCGCCGCCCAACCTGGGTTCCTGAGCCGCGATCGAAATCGCGAAATGGGGAATGCCGTGGAGGAAATTGCTGGTGCCGTCGAGCGGATCGATGATCCAGCGCGGCTTGTCGGGGTCGCCCTCGATCGTGCCGCCTTCCTCGAGCACGAAACCCCAGTCTGGGCGCGCGCTGAGCAGTTCGTCATAGAGCGTACGTTCGG
>JAHJPT010000058.1 GCA_018819685.1 Alphaproteobacteria bacterium | reverse complement strand
TCGGTCATTACTGCCCAGCTCGTCAACACCCTTCCGGCCCTTCTCGTTATCCCAGTGAAAGCTAGGATCTGCATCGGGTTCGCACTAACCTTCGCCAGCTTCCCCGGTTTCATGCGTCGCGCGCATATGCGCGACCGAGCGCGTCACCAGCTCTTCCAGCGTTTCCGCATCCACATCAGCCAACCGCTTGATATAGAGGCACGACTTGCCGGTCTTGTACTTGCCCAGCCGGTCCATCAGTTCCCGGTGCTGCGGGAAGCCGTCCATCACATAGAGCGTCAGCGACGCCGCGCGCGAGGCGAAGCCGGTGATGAACCACTCCCCCTCGCGCCCGCTCTCGTAGCGATAGCGGTAGGTGCCGAAGCCGACCATCCCGCCGCTCCATACCCGCGGGCTCTCGCCACTGGCGCGCGCCATCATCGCGCAGATGCCTTGCGCATCCGCGCGGCGCTGCGGGTCCGCAATCGCGTCCAGCAGCGCCGCGACGTCGTCGCCGGTCGGCCTGGTCTTGTTCTCGGTCATCGCGGGCGCCTCCCGCGACGGTTCTAGAACCGCAGGCCGACGCCCGCAACGACCTGATCGGTGGAGGCATCGCCGAAGGTGCCGTCGTTGAGATCCTTGTAGCTCGACCGGCGGTATTCGAGCCGCGCCTCGAGCGGGCCGGGCAGCTGCACCTGCACCCCGCCGCCGAAGCGGATGCCGTCGGCATTGCCCTCGAGCTCGCCCAGCGAACCCGCGCTGGTGAAGGCGCTGGTGTCGAGCGAGGTGTAGCCCAGCTTGCCATAGGCTGCGATTCCCGGGGTCACCGCGAAACCGGCGCGCGCGCCGAGGTAGTACTGGCCGCCCGCCTCGAGCCCGTCGCGCGCGCCGCCGAAGCTGTCGGGGAACTCGGTCGAGCCGCCGCTGGTCGAATATTCGCCCTCGACGCCGACGAAGGCGCTGCCCAGGCTCAGATCGTAGCCGCCGCTGACGCCATAAACCGCGGCATCGGCGCTGGCGCTGGCCGAGCCGTCGGAAGCCTCGACGTCGAGACCTTCGTAGCCGGCGAGAGCGCCGACGAAGAGCCCGCCGGGCGCCGCAGCCTGCGCGGAAGCGGGGCTGGCGGCGAGGCCGGCTGCGAGAATGGCGGCCGGGATGGCGGCGGTGAGAAGCGGTTTCATGGGTGTGTTCCTTTATCGTTGAAGCGGTGGCTCGCCGCGCCTTTCGCGCACGCCGGATTGCACGAAGGTGAACCGCAGGACGCTGCGGGCGAACGGGTCGAGCGGTGGAAAGCCGCACGGTGTGCGCGGCGCGCGGCGCGGCTAGCTATCGACCACGTTGACGAGATTGCCCGCCGGGTCGCGGAAGTGGAACCGTCGCAGCCCCCAGTCCTCGGTGACGGGGCCGTAGACGATCTGTGCCCCGGCGGCGCGGACCGCGGCTTCGGTGGCAGCGAGGTCGTCGACCCCGATCGAGATCACCGGCAATGGCGTGCCCGATCCGCCCTGCGAGGCGGTATGCAGTTCGATCGCCTGGCTTGCATCGCTCGCCAGAAACGCGACCCATCCCATATCCAGCGTCAGGTCGAGTTCGAAGACCTCTCGATAGAACTGGGCGAGCGCGGCGGGGTCCGGCGCAGCGAGATTGGCGACGATTCTGGTCACACCCATGGCCAACACTCCGGCTATCGAACCCGCACCGCGTCCTTCGATGCAGCAATCGGTGAAGGATGCCCCGCCGCGAGCCTGCGGGCAAGGGTCACGGCGACCCGCAGAGCCGGGCGATCATCGCGCGGTGGTCGGAGCCGTTGTCGGGCAGCACGGCGAAGGATTGCAGGTCCAGATCGCCCTTCAGCATCAGCTGGTCCAGCGGCCAGCCGAGTGCGCGCAAATCGGCCGGGAAGGTGGGATAGGTCCCGCGCCCGATCCGCGGATCGCGCCAGTCGCCGGTCTCGCGAAACCGCGTCGTGGTGCGCGACCAGGGCACATCGTTGAAATCGCCCATCACGACGGCGTCGGGCAGCCGGTCGGGGGTCTGGACCCCCGCGTTGACGATGTTCTCGTCGCGCCGCTCGGTGTTCCAGTCCGGCAGCGGCGGCTTGGGATGCAAGCCGATGAACTCGATCGGCCGCGACCCGGCGGGTTGCAGCGTCGCGTAGACAGTGGGCGTATCGCGATAGGTGTTTTCGACCACATTCGACTTCAGCACCGGCAGTCGGGTGGCGAACACCAGACCGAACGCCTTGGGTTGGGGATGCCTCTGGACATGATCGTAGTCCGCCAGGATCGGCTCCAGCGCCTCGATCCAGCGGGTGTCGGTCTCCATCAGGAACAGCACGTCGGGATCGTATCGCTCAACCTGCGCGGCAATCCGGGCGTACTGCTCGTTCTCGACCTTCACGTTGACCGCCATCGCAGAAAAGCACCGGCCTTCTGCCGCCGCCGCTGCGGTTGCATCTCCGGCGAGCGCGAGTTGCGGTTCCGCGAGGGCGGAATAGGGCCAGATCCGCCAAACGTTGATCACGATGACCAGTGCGAACATCGCGACCGCCGCCCAGCGCCGCGCTCCGCCGACGAACAGCGCGACGACGAGCAGCAGTGCCGCCGCATAGGAGATCGGCTCGCGCATCAGATCCACGGTCCTGATGAACCAAATATCGCTCGGCACGAGCGATACCAGCACCGCGACCAGCATCAGGACCGAAATGGCGACCAGCGCAGTTCCGAGTTTCTTCATGGTTTCCCCCCCTCATCCGAACAAGGCGCGCGGAGCGGGGAGGTTCCCCAACGACGCGCGCCATGCTCGGTCTTGCGGCAATCAGACGGCCGACAGGACCTTTCGAGCGGTCCGAGCATTTAACCGGCTTTCAACCAAAGGACTTCAACCAAAGGACCTTGCCATGATCAAGCTCGCCGCCCTTGGGGCACTCGGTTACGCCGGATACAAATACTACCAGAAGAACGCGGCGCAGAGCGGCGGCGGCGACAAGACCGCCAGTCGGAACGCCGCAGCCGGCGGCCCGCTCAGCGACAAAGCTACCGCCAGGCCGGCTCCGCCCGTCGCCCACTAGGCTAAGCCATCGCTGGGGGCCATCGGAGGGGGCCATCGGAGCGGCGGCCGGTCGCGAGGAGGTGCTGCGCGAGCGGCGCCGCCGCTTCGAGCTACGCTTTCTCGGCATGGACGAACCCCGGCCGCCCCCCGAAACACGCGAATGGCGCGATATTCTCCAAGCAAGTGCGCGCGCGCGCGACCGCGTTGCACGCCGACGACGGCAGTGCGACCGCCGGTCAGAAATCGATCTGCGCGCGCACGCCGAGGACATCGACCCCGTAGGACCGGTCTCCGCCAGCGGTGGCGAGGGCTGCGTCCTCGTAGTTCAGATGCCCATAATTGAGCATGAAGAGGACGTAGTCGATCGGTTTCCAGATCACCGACGCGTAATAGCCGTCCTGCTTTCCGCCGACGATCCCTGCGTCGTTGAGGTCGAGACGGTCGTAGCGCAGGTTGAACTGGACCGAGCCGATGCCGCCCTCGCCGAGCGGATTGGCCGGCTTGACCCGGTCGAACTTGCCGCCCTTGTATCCCCGGCTGTCGCCGGCGGTGAGGAAGTACCCGACCTCGGCATAGCCGCCGAAGAAGGTCGGGTCGGCCAGCGCCCCCGCACGGTCGGCCCGCTGCCAGAAGGCTTCGGCCGCGGCGTGGAAAGGGCCGGAGATCAGGGCCGCTTCCAGCCCGTATCCCAATTCGCTCTGCGCACCGATCGTGCCGGTGTTGACGAAGCGATCCGAGGTGAAGTGGACCAGCGGGCGCTGGCGATAGCGCACCGCGTCGCCGGGCTTGCCGAGATCGTTGTAGTGGATCGAGGCGCCGAGATGGGCTTGCGCATTGCCGAATTCCGGCATGACGACGAAGCGGCCGTCGACGCCGCGATTGTCTGTGTCCGTGTCGTCGAAATTGTCGGTGAAGACGCCGGCCTGCGCCAGAAATAGGCCGCTCTCATAGCTCGCGGAAACACCGATCCGCCGCTCGAACCCGAAGGCGTCGGTAAAGGCCGCGCGCTCGATGAAGCTGGTGTGCAGGCTGCTGGTCAGCTCCTCGAGCGACTGGAAATTGTTGTGGTGGCCGATCGCGATTTCGGCATCGCCGGTTTCGTAGGTCAGGATCGCATCGGCCGCCTCGACATCATCGCCGGCGAAGTCGAGTTCGAATTTGTAGCCGAACCCCCCGGGGATATCCCCCTGCACGCCCAGCCGGGCGCGGCGCACCTCGTTGCCGAAGCCCTCGTCGCTGCCCGGAGATCCCGGCACGCTGGTGAAGCCGGCGTCGTACATGAGGCGACCGCGCGGCTTGAAACTCCACCCGCTCGAATGCTTGACTTCGGGTGCACCCTTGAAGGCGATCGCGGTCCGCGGGCCCGGGGGCGAAGCTGCAGGAGCGCGGGAGGCAGTCGGAACGGCAGGAGCCGCGCCCTCTTCCGGCCCGTCTTCTGGCCCGTCTTCCGGCGCCTCCCGCAGCTGCTCCTGGAGCCGATCGATCCGCTGACCGAGCTCCGCCACCTGCGCCCGCAAGCGCTCGATTTCCTCCGACGGTTCGCTCGAGGACTGCGCGTGGAGCGGGGTGGTCATCGTGCCGGCCAAGGCTGCTGCCATGAGTGAAAACCGGGTGCGGTGCATTGTTACGAATCTCTGACATTGTGACCAATGGGGGTCGCCGTTACGACCGGTTCATGACGCCCATGTGACATCCGGAGCCGGCAGGTCCGCGGAACCGTTTGG
>JAHJPT010000005.1 GCA_018819685.1 Alphaproteobacteria bacterium | reverse complement strand
GGCAGGTCGGCGCCTTCGCCGGCCATCGCGCGGGCGAGGCCTGCTACCGCTGCTTCGTCGGCGACGCCTTCGATGCGGAGGATTGCGACAGCTGCGCCGAGGACGGCATGCTGGGCGCGATGGCGGGCTGGACCGGCACTTTCGGTGCTCTCCAGGCGGTGCGCGCTCTGCTCGACCGCATCAGCGCATTCGGCGATCCGCAATGGGGCACGGTCCATCTGCTCGACGGCATGACTCCTGCGATGCGCAGCTTCACCATCGCCAAGGATCCGGCCTGTTCCGGCTGCGGCTCAACCGCCTAGCATCTCCTCGACCCATTGCGGGACCAGCCGGGTCGCCGGACCCTGGCGGGTCTCGTCGAACCAGTGGGAGCCCTCGCTGCGTTCGAGGTTGAGCTCGAGCGTCCGCGCGCCGAGCGCGCTCGCATCCTGGACGAATCCGGCGGCGGGATAGACAGCGCCCGAGGTGCCGATCGAGACGAACAGATCCGCGTCGCGCAGCGCCGCATGGATGCGGTCCATCTCGTAGGGCATCTCGCCGAACCAGACGACATCGGGTCGCAGCGCGCGGGTGTCGCAAGCCGGACAGGGCGGGTTGTCAAACAGCGTCCCGCTCCAGCGGTGGCGCGCATCGCAGGCGGTGCACCAGGCGTTGAGGTGGGTGCCGTGCATGTGCAGCACCCGCCGCGCGCCCGCGCGCTGGTGCAGATCGTCGACATTCTGCGTGACGATCAGCAGCTCGCCGCGCCATTCGCGCTCCAGCCGCGCGAGCGCATGATGCGCCGCATTGGGCTGTTTGGTGAGCACTGCGGCGCGGCGCATGTCGTAGAAGCGCTGGACCAGCTTGGGATCGCGCGCGAAGCCCTCGGGCGTGGCGACATCCTCCACCCGGTGCCGTTCCCACAGCCCGCCGCCGTCGCGAAAGGTGTCGATCCCGCTTTCGGCGGAGATTCCCGCCCCGGTCAGGACGACGATATTGCGCAAATGGGCCATGTCGCCCATGAAGCATGCGGCTAAGGGGAATTGCAATGGCACGTATCGGGATCGTCGGCAGCGAGGGCCGGATGGGCCAGGCGATCGCCGCCATCCTGCCCGAACTGGGGCACGAGCTCGCGGGCGGAGTGGACAAGGGCGGCGATGTCGCTCGGCTCGCCGATGCCAGCGACGTGCTGGTCGATTTCTCCTCTCCCGGCAGTCTCGAAGCCAATCTCCACGCCGCGATCGGCGCGGGCATCCCGCTCGTCATCGGAACCACGGGGCTCGAGGAGCGCCATCATCGCGCGATCGACGATGCGGCGCGGGCGGTTCCGATCCTGCAGACCGGCAACACTTCGCTGGGCATCACGCTGCTGTCGCATCTGGTGCAGGAGGCGGCCGCGCGGCTGGGCGAAGACTGGGATATCGAGATCGTCGAGATGCACCACCGCCACAAGGTCGATGCGCCATCGGGGACCGCGCTGCTGCTCGGCGAAGCCGCCGCGAGCGGGCGCGGGGTCGAACTGGCGGAGCATCGCGAGAGCGGGCGCGGCCATGAGTTTGGGGGACACACCGGCGAGCGCGCACCGGGAGCGATCGGCTTCGCGGCCTTGCGCGGCGGGACCGTCGCCGGCGAACACAGCGTCATCATGGCGGGGACGCAGGAGCGGCTGACCTTTGCGCACAGCGCCGAAGACCGCAGCATCTTCGCGCGCGGCGCGGCCAGAGCGGCGCAATGGCTGATCGGCCGCGAGCCGGGCCGCTACACCATGCGCGACGTGCTCGACCTTTGACCCGCGACCAGATCTTCGAATTCTTCCGCCGCCTCGCCGAGAACAACCCCGATCCCCAGACCGAGCTGGAATACGGCAATGCCTACCAGCTGGTGGTGGCGGTGGCGCTGAGCGCGCAGGCCACCGACGTCGGAGTGAACAAGGCGACGCGCGCCTTGTTCGCGAAGGTCGCGACCCCGCAGCAGATGCTCGCTCTGGGCGAGGAGGGGCTGAAAGAGCACATCAAGACGATCGGCCTGTTCAACTCCAAGGCGAAGAACGTGATCGCGCTTTCGCAGCTATTGGTGGACGAATATGGCGGCGAGGTACCCGCCACCCGAGAGGAGCTCGTGCGCCTGCCCGGCGTGGGGCGCAAGACCGCCAATGTGGTGCTCAATTGCTGGTTCGGACACGAGACCTTTGCCGTCGACACGCACATCCTGCGCGTCGGCAACCGCACCGGCCTCGCCAAGGGCAAGACGCCCGAACAGGTCGAAGCCAAGCTCGAAAAGCGCGTGCCGGGTCCGTTCAGGCTCGGCGCGCATCACTGGCTGATCCTGCACGGGCGGTATGTGTGCAAGGCGCGGACGCCGGAATGCTGGCGCTGCCCGGTGGTGGATCTGTGCAGCTATCGCAAGAAGGTGCTGGAGAGGCCGAAGGGGCGGTGATGGGCGATCCTACCAGCACCGTCACTGTCATTCCCGCGAAGGCGGGAATCCAGTAGCAGCGGTGCAATGCAGCGCAAATTCGAACCTTGTGTCTACATCCTGTCATCGCGCCGCAACGGCACGCTTTACATTGGTGTCACTTCCAACCTCCTGCAACGCGTCGCTCAGCATCGCGACGGCAGGCTGGGCGGCTTCAGCAACAAACACGGCGTCAAACTGCTCGTTTGGTTCGAACCGCACGGGGATATCGAGGAAGCGATCAAGCGGGAGAAGCGGCTCAAGAAGTGGAACCGCGCATGGAAGCTGCGCTTGATCGAGGAGAGCAATCCGAGGTGGCGTGACCTCGCGGAGGATTTCGGATTTGCGCCGCTGGCCCCGCCTGGATCCCCGCCTTCGCGGGGATGACGAATGGGGCAATCAGCCTGAGCTGTTCATGAGCCGCTGCTAATGAGCAGAATTTCCCACCCATTGCTCACAAGGCCTACAAGCTTGTGAAATCGGCTTCCCGTCCAAAGCCGACGTCAAACATCGTCCGCCGAGATCATCTCCTCGCGGTCCAGTTCGCCCGTCATGCTCGCCACTGTCAGCGCCACCGCGGCGTCGCCGCTGACATTGGTGGTGGTGCGCATCATGTCCATGATCCGGTCCACCCCGGCGACGAAGGCGATGGTTTCCAGCGGGACGCCGACCGCGCCGAACACCAGCGCCATCATGATCAGCCCCGCGCCCGGAATGCCTGCCGCGCCGATCGCGCCGAGGGTACCGAGCAGTGCGATCAGGCCGTATTGCGCCCAGCTCAGCTCCACCCCGAAAATCTGCGCGCCGAACAGCGTGGCGAGGCCCAGATACATCGCCGTTCCGTTCATGTTGATCGTGGCACCAAGCGAGATCACGAAGGCGGCGACCGAGTTCGACACGCCCAGGTTGCGCTCCGCACAGCGCAGCGTGACCGGCAGCGTGGCGTTGGAGCTGGCGGTGGAATAGCTGACCGCCATCGCATCGACGATCCCGCGGAAGAAGTCGCGCACGGGCAGCTTGGCGAGGAATTTGACCATCGCCGAATACAGCACGAAGATGATCAGCAGGCAGCCGATGTAGTTGAGCGCCACCAGCTTCGACAGGGCGATCAGCGCATCCAGCCCCAGCGTGCCCGCGACCCATGCCATCAGCGCAAAGACGCCGAAGGGGGTGAGTTCCATCACCACCATGGTGACCTTCTGCATCACCACCGCGCCCGAATCGAAGATCTTCTGGACCGGGGTGCCCTCGCCCTCGGCCATCAGGATGCCGATCCCCAGCAGCAGCGAGAAGACGATCAGCGGCAGCACGTTGACGTCCGCCATCACCTGCACCGGGCTGGCGGGCACGATGCCCAGCAGCATCTCGCGCCAGTCGGTGGAATTGGGCTCGGGCGTCACGCCGAGGTCGATCATCGAAGTATCGACGCCGATGCCGGGCTGGATGACCGTACCCAGCAGCAGGCCGAGCCAGACCGCGATCTGTCCCGAGACGACGAACAGCAGCATCGCCCGCCAGCCGACCGCGCCCAGCTTGCGCAGATCGCCGATCGCCGCGACACCCGCCACCAGGCTGAAGAAGATCAGCGGCACCACCAGCATCTTGATGAAGGCGATGAAGATATCGCCGATGATCTTGATGCTTTCCGCGCCGGGGCCCCACAGGAAGCCGACGATGACACCCAGCACCAGCGCAGCGATCACGCGCTGCCACAGCGGAATGGCGAACCAGGTCTTCATCGATGGTGTTCCCTCAACCCGTCAGCGCCGCCCTTGCGATCGCCGCGTAGATGCGGCATAGCGCATCGAGGTCGGCGATGGCTACAGCCTCGTCGCGCTTGTGCATCGTGGCGTTGACGAGGCCGAATTCGATCACCGGACACACGCTGCGCAGGAAGCGCGCATCCGAGGTGCCGCCGGTGGTCGAGGGCTCGGGATCGATGCCGGTCTCCGCCTTTACCGCCGCGGCGATCGTCTGCGAGAACGCACCGGGCGGGGTGAGGAACGGTTCGCCCGAGACGATCGGAAGCGTCGTGCCGCCGTGCTTGCTCGCGATGGCGGCCACTTTCTCGGACAGCGATGCGCCCGAATGGAGATCGTTGAAGCGGATCGAGAGCCGCGCCTTGGCGGCGGCGGGGATCACGTTGTGCGCCGCATTGCCGACCTCGATCTCGGTGATCTCGAGATTGGAGGCCTGGAACCAGTCGGTGCCCTCGTCGAGCACCAGCGCATCCAGTTCGGCGAGCATCGCCACCAGCTTCGGGATCGGATTGTCGGCGAGATGCGGATAGGCGACGTGGCCCTGCACCCCCTCGACCTCGAGCCAGATATTGACCGAACCGCGCCGGCCGATCTTCATCATGTCGCCCAGCCGGTTCACCGAGGTGGGCTCGCCCACCAGGCACAGATCGGGCGCATGCCCCTGCTCGTGCATCCAGTCGATCAGCGCGCGGGTGCCGTGGATCGCCGGCCCCTCCTCGTCGCCGGTGATGATGAAGCTGACGGTGCCGGCCTCGACCGGGACATTGGCGACCGCATCGACCATGCAGGCGATCGCGCCCTTCATGTCCACCGCGCCGCGCCCGTAGAGCAGGTCGCCCCCGGGGCTCGGGCGGATTTCGGGCACGAAGGCCTCGCTGGTCCACCCTCCCCCCGGCGGAACCACGTCGAGATGGCCCGCAAAGGCGAAATGGCGCGATCCTTCGGGGCCGTTTCGGATGGCGAACAGGTTCTCGACCGGGCCGTCGGGTTCCTCGCCCGTCACGAAGCGGGCGACCTCGAAGCCCAGCGGAGACAGCATGGCTTCCAGTTCGTCGAACACCGCTCCGGTGGCGGGGGTGACGCTGGGGGCCGCCATCAGGCGCTTGGCGTAATCTAGCACTTGGTTCATGCTCGTGCCGCTAGCAGGAGTATCCGCGCATGCCCAAGCTCGATCTCGAGGCCATCCCCCGGACCAATGCTACCGGCTATCCGCCGCCCTTCGACGCCGAAGTCGAGGGGCGCTGGTACCGCCGCCTCGCGCCGGCGGCGGGTCTCACCCGGCTGGGCGCGAGCCATGTGGTGCTCAGACCAGGCGCCTATTCCTCGCAGCGCCACTGGCACGGCGCGCAGGACGAGCTGGTGGTGATGCTGGCGGGCGAGGCGGTGCTGATCGAGGAGGAAGGCGAGACCGCAGTGCGCGCAGGCGATGTGCTGGGGTGGGCGGCGGGCGTCCGCAACGGTCACCGGCTGCATAACCGCTCCGCGTCGGACTGCGTCTTCGTGGCGATCAGCGGCGGCGACCGGGATTCCGACTGGGGCGAATATCCCGACATCGACATGGTCTTCGATCACGAAGGCTATGCCCGCAAGGACGGGACGCGCTACCCCGCCGAACGCGCTCCCTGAGCGCCTTTGAGGTAGCTACTCCCCGGCGACGGGCAGCGGTCCCGGAGCGAAGGCCTCGTCCAGCAACCGCGCGATCCGCAGACCGGCCTGCACCACCCGCTGGCGCGCGACAGGGACCGCCGCGACGATGTCCTCCTGCGTCAGCGCCGTGGAATCAGGAAGCTCGTCCTCGCATGCGTTGGCGTCGAATGCGTAGGGATAGACGATGTCGCGCGCGGTCTGCCAGCTCTCGCGACCCCAGTCGTCGGCATTGCCGCCGGCCAGCTGGCTGCGCTCGGCGGCGGAATAGCGCCGTGTCACCGGGGGCTCGCCGGTAATCGCGCGTTCGGCGAGCGGACCATCCCAGATCCAGTGCAGGTTCAGTCCGGGAACGATGCCGTAATCGGCGTCGCGGTCGTTTCCGCCGCGGTCGTCGTGATCGCCCGAGTGCAGCGGCATGTGCACGTCGCCCACGAAGTGAACGAGGAAAGTCAACGCTTCGAGCCGGACGTTGGGCGGAAGGCTCTCGTCCGCGAGCAGCCGCTGGTTGCGTTCGATCTGCGCGGTGACGCAATTGCCGCCCGAGCAATTGGCTTTGGGATCGAAGGCCTCGCAGATCGGCGCGGTGCGATAGTGCCAGGCGGCGGTATAGCCCCAGCGCCAGTAGTCGCGGCGCACGCAATCGGGCCAGACCGCTGCGTCCTGCAAACTGTCGAGGTCGCATTCGGGCGTTCCCAGCCGATCCGAATAGGCCAGCAGCCGCGCGATGCCGCGCTGCGTCTCCGGGGCGATGTTCGCCTGGGCGACATCGGCGGTGACGGTATGCGCGTAGAAGCCCCAGGCCGCAGCCACCTGCGGCGCCGCAAGCCCGAACAGCGCGAGGCCCAACGCGAACACGCGCATCATGGCTGCAGCCTTCATCCTATCGCCGGCGCCGAATCGTATTGCTCGATGACCCATTCTTCATTCTCCGAAGCCTCGATCCAGGCTTGCATCCAATCGTGTTCCCAGACCGCCTGCATATAGGCGCCGGCAAAGCCGGGAACGGCGACGCCGTAACTGATGAACCGGCTGACGACGGGGGCGTAGAACACGTCCGCCGCGCCGAAAGTGCCGAACAGGAACGGGCCTCCCGACCCGAATCGCGCACGCGCTTCGGCCCACAGGCCGAGGATGCGGACCACTTCATCCCGTGTGGTTGCCGAAGGCTGAATGCCATTGAAGCGCTTGCGGATATTCATCGGGAATTCGCTGCGCATCGTGTGGTAGGAACTGTGCATCTCGGCGACCATCGCGCGCGCCATGCCGCGTGCGGTTTCGTCCTTGGGCCAGAACCGCTCGCGCCCGACCTTGTCGGCGAGATATTCGAGGATGGCGAGGCTGTCCCAGACCACCGTTTCGCCGTCCCACAGCAGGGGGACCTTGCCGCTCGATGCCTGCAGGCCGCTGTCGTCCCGCTTGAGCGATTCCCAGCCCTCGCCATAGAGCGGGACGATGATCTCCTCGAAGGCGAGTCCGGACTGCTTGGCCGCCAGCCAGGCGCGCAGCGACCAGCTCGAATAATTCTTGTTGCCGATGATCAGTTTCATGCCGGCTCCTTAGTGGCGCGCGGGCGGTAGAGATTCCCTCCGGCGCTGTCGAGGCCGAGCCGCGCGAGCGTCGATCCCGCGGTAGGCATGCACCTGCGACCCGGCTATGCACCGCGGTATGAGCCTGCGCCCCTTCCATCTCGCCTTCCCAGTCCACGATCTCGCCGCGGCGCGTGCCTTCTATGGCGAACTGCTCGGCTGCCGCGAGGGGCGCAGTTCGGACGAGTGGATCGATTTCGACTTCTACGGTCACCAGATCGTCGCCCATCTCGGCGGTGCAGCGGGCGATCGTGGGGCCAATGCGATCGACGGCCACGATGTGCCGGTGCCGCATTTCGGCGTGGTGCTGACGATGCCGCAATGGCAGGCATTGGCCGAGCGGCTTCAGGCAGCGAAGGTGGCCTTCGCGATCGAGCCGACGATTCGTTTCAAAGGCCAGCCCGGCGAACAGGCGACGATGTTCTTCCGCGATCCGAGCGGCAATGCGCTGGAGATGAAGGCCTTTGCCGACGATTCGGCGCTGTTCGCGACCTGAAGCCTAGACCCCCGCGTCGCTGAGCACCGCGGCGCGCAGTTCGGGGATGCCCATGCCTTTTTCCGCGCTGGTGACGTGCACTTGGGGAAAGGCGGCGACGTGCTTCTTGGCCTCGGCCTCGACCCGGGCGACGGTCTTCTCAAGTTCGCTCGCCTTGATCTTGTCAGCCTTGGTCATCACCACGCGATAGCCCACCGCCGCCTCGTCGAGCATTTTCATCATCTCGCGATCGACATCCTTCAGCCCGTGGCGGCTGTCGACCAGCACCAGCGTGCGGACCAGCACCACCCGTCCGCGCAGGAAGGTGCGAACCAGCTTCTTCCACTTGTCGACCACCGCCACCGGCGCCTTGGCGAAGCCGTAGCCGGGCATATCGACCAGCCGCATCTGCGTCGGTTCGCCGACCTCGAAGAAATTGAGCTCCTGCGTCCGGCCCGGGGTGACCGAAGCGCGCGCGATCGCCTTTCGCGCGGTGAGCGCGTTGAGCAGCGAGCTCTTGCCCACGTTGGAACGCCCGCAAAAGGCAATCTCGGGCACGGTCGGATCGGGCAGGAACTTGAGCTGCGGAGCCGACAGCAGGAATTCCACCCGCTGAGAGAACATCTTCTCCGCTCGCCTGGTCAGCGCCTTGCGTTCGTCCTCTTCCATCAGCTCTTCGCCCCGGTTTTACCGGCCGCCTTTTCAGCGGCTTTCTCGGCCCGCTCGGCTTCCGCCGCCGCGCGCAATTGCGGGTGCTTGGAATAGAGATACTTCTGCTGTGCCAGCGTGAGGATATTGCTCGTGTTCCAGTAGATCAGCAGGCCAGCGGCGAAGGGCGCCATCACGAACATCAGCACCCAGGGCATGATGTTGAAGATCTGGCGCTGCATCGGATCGCTGACGGGATTGAGCTGGAACGTCATCCACATGGTGAGGCCCAGCAGCACCGCCAGCACGCCGATCGACAGGAAGCCGGGCGGATCGAAGGGCAGCAGGCCGAACAGGTTGAGGATCGTCGCCGGGTCGGGGGCGGAGAGATCCTCGATCCACAAGAAGGAGCGGTGGCGCATCTCGATCGCGAGATAGAGCACCTTGTAGAGCGCGAAGAAGATCGGAATCTGGATGATCAGCGGAAGGCAGCCCGCCAACGGATTGACGCCCTCGTCCTTGAACAGCTTCTGCATTTCCTGCTGCTGCTTGACGCGGTCGTCCTTGTGCTTCTCCTGCACCTCTTTCATCCGCGGCTGGATCGCCTTCATCCCCGCCATCGACGAGAATTGCTTCTGCGCGACGGGGAACATCACCCCGCGGACCACCACGGTGAGCAGGATGATCGCCACGCCGAAATTGCCGGCCAGTTCGTAGAGCTGCCGCAGCATCCACAGCAGCGGCTTCTCGAACCAACGGAACCAGCCCCAGTCGATCGCGAGGCCGAAACGCTCGATCCCGGCGTCCTCGTAGCTGTCGAGGATGGCGCTTTCCTTGGCCCCGACGAACAGCCGGTTGGTGGCGGTGATCGCGCGGCCCGAGGGCAGCGTGATCGGAGCCTGGATCACATCCGCACGGAACAGGTCGCCGCCCAGCGCGCGGAAGCTGGCTTCGGTGTTGCCCGCGCCCGGGACCAGCGCCGAAAGCCAGTAGATGTCGGTGAAACCGAGCCATTCGGCATCGCCTTCGGGCGTGGTCACGTCGCCCAGGGGCAGATCGTCATAGCCGAAATCGTAATTGGCCGAACCGCCGAACACCCCCATCGGGCCCGAATGCGCGATGAAGAAATCCTCGCTCGCGGTGCGGCTGGTGCGCGCGATCAGCGCGAAGGGCTGGACCACGGCAGCGCCGGCACCGCGGTTGGCGACGCGCTGTTCGGCGCTGATCATGTATTGGTCGTCGATGGTCAGCGTGATCGTATAGGTCAGCCCGTTGTCGCCCTGGTGGGTGAGCACGACCGGGCTGCCGGGCGCGAGAACCTCGCCATCCGCCTGCCACAGCGCATCGGCCGGGACGCGCTGGCCATTGGCGAGGAACCCGAATTCGGCGAAATGCTGCACCGGGGTGCCGGCGGGTGCGAACAGCCGGACCGGCGGGCTGTCCTCCTCGGTGGTCTCGCGATATTCCTTGAGCACGATATCATCGATCACCGCGCCCCGAAGGTTGATCGAGCCCGCCAGCAGCGGCGAATCGATCCGCACGCGGTTGCCCGATGCGAGCGCGCTGTCGAGCGTGACCGGCTCCGCACCCGCGACGCCGGGCGCCAGGCCCGAACCGCTCGCAGTCGCGCCCGAGACCGCACCCGAAACAGCCGCCATCTCGGCTGGCGTATCGGCAATCCCTTCGACCGCCGCAGTGTCGGCGGGCTGCGGATAGAGATAGCCCACGGCGGCGTCCCAGCCCAGCAGAAGCAGGGCCGAAAGGACGACGGCGAACAGGAGATTGCGTTGGTTGGTCAAAGTCGATCCCGTCAAAAACTACGATCTGGGGTGCTGTATTACATTGTCAATACACCCAAGTTGCGGGTGCAAGGCGGATGATCAGGGCACCGGGTCGTGCCCGTGCCCTCCCCAGGGGTGGCAGCGCAATATACGCTTCGTCGCAAGCCATCCACCCCTGATCGCGCCGTGTTTTCCCAGAGCCTGGATGGCGTATTCGCTGCAGGAGGGAGAAAAGCGGCAGGTGGGCGGGAGAATGCGGCTCGGACCGAGCTGCCAGGCACGCGCGAGCCAGATCAGCGGGTATTTCACCGCCCCGGACTGCGTGAGGAACGCGCTGCGCTACGGGGCGAGCGACCGCGGCGGCGATCGCCCTTGCCCTGCGACGCGCGGATCAGCGCGAGATCGAGTTCGGCGGCAAGCCTGGCGAAATCGCGCTCCAGCCCGCCCTCGCGGCCGATCAGCACGTGATCGTGGTCGGGCAGGCCGCGCTCGGGCAGCGCCGCCCAGAGCAATTCGCGGAAGCGGCGCTTCATCCGGTTGCGCACCACCGCATTGCCGATCTTCTTGGTCACGGTGATGCCGTAGCGCTTGCTTCGTCCGCCATTGGGGTAGGCGAGCAGCACGAAGCCGGGCTGCGCCACGCGAATCCCGCGATTCGCGGCAAGGAAGTCGGCGCGCTTGGCGATGACCTGCGGGTGCCGGGACATGGCTAGGGCTCACCCCAATCGTCGGGCGGAAACGACACGGGCTCCCTCAGGGAGCCCGCATGGCCGACCGGCCAGCTGCATCGCGCGGCCCTCGGACCGCGCGAGCAGGAATAGCGCACGCGCATCGGCGCGCGCGCAGACAATCAGGCGCAGAGCGTCTTGCGACCGCGACGACGGCGGTTGCGCAGCACATTGCGGCCACCCGGGGTGGCCTTGCGTGCGAAGAAACCGTGGCGGCGCTGGCGCACCAGGTTGGAAGGCTGGAAAGTCCGCTTCATCGGATCGTCCTTATCTAGAATGTTCAAAGGCGCGCGTCACGCGGCACCAACAAAAAGGGCCGCCATGCGAGGCGACCGCTCTTAGGGGGCGCGCATAGTGCAGCCGCGCCCCGGCGTCAAGCGACGCGGCGGGTT
>JAHJPT010000057.1 GCA_018819685.1 Alphaproteobacteria bacterium | reverse complement strand
CCAATTCCGGCCACCCGGGAATGCCCATGGGCATGGCCGATGTCGCGACCGTGCTGTGGAGCGAATATCTCAAGCACGATCCCGACGCCCCCGACTGGGCCGATCGCGACCGCTTCGTCCTGAGCGCGGGTCATGGCTCGATGCTGATCTACAGCCTGCTGCACCTCTCGGGCTATGCCGCGCCGACGATGGACGACCTGCGCAATTTCCGGAAGCTGGGCAGCCCTTGCGCCGGACACCCGGAGAATTTCCTGCTCGACGGTATCGAATGCACCACCGGTCCGCTGGGCCAGGGCCTCGGCATGGCCGTGGGCATGGCGATCGCCGAACGCCATCTCAACGCGCAGTTCGGCGACGAGCTGGTCGATCACCGCACATGGACGATCGCGGGCGACGGCTGTCTGATGGAAGGTCTCAACCACGAGGCGATCGGTCTCGCCGGTCACCTCAAGCTTGGCCGGTTAATCGTGCTGTGGGACGACAACCGGATCACTATCGACGGCGCCACCGATCTCTCGACCAGCGAGGACATCAAGGCGCGCTACGAAGCAACCCATTGGCACGTGGTCGCCTGCGACGGGCATGATTTCGCCGACATCCGCCGCGCAATCGACGAGGCGGTCGCCGACGAGCGCCCCTCGCTGATCGCCTGCCGTACCGTGATCGGCAAGGGCGCCCCGGGCAAGCAGGGCACCAGCGCCACCCATGGCGCGCCGCTCGGCGACGAGGAGATCGCCGCAGCGCGCAAGGAACTGGTCTGGGACTCGCATCCCTTCGAACTGCCCGAGCAGGTCGAGGCCGACTGGCGCGCAACCGCCAATCGCGGGGCGAAGCTGCATACCGAATGGCTCGGTCGCCTCTCCACCGCCGCCCAGCGTGGCGAATTCGGCCGTCGGATGGCCGGCGATCTGCCCGAGGGTTTCGACCTGCAGTCCTATATCGACGGGCTGATCGCGCAGCCGCAAAAGGTCGCCACCCGCAAGGCCAGCGAGATGGCGCTTGGCGCGATCAATGAGGCGCTGCCCGAGACGATCGGCGGCAGCGCCGATCTGACCGGTTCGAACAACACCAAGACCGGCGGGATGGAGGCTTTCACCGCCGATAATCGCGGCGGGCGCTACATCTACTACGGCATCCGCGAATTCGGCATGGCCGCGGCGATGAACGGCATGGCGCTGCACGGCGGGGTCATCCCCTATGGCGGCACTTTCCTGGTGTTTACGGACTATTGCCGCGCCGCGATCCGGCTCTCGGCGCTGCAGCAGGCGCGGGTGGTCTATGTCATGACCCACGACAGCATCGGGCTGGGCGAGGACGGCCCGACGCACCAACCGATCGAGCATGTCCAGTCGCTGCGGATGATCCCCAATCTGCTGGTGATGCGCCCCGCCGATGTGGTCGAGACCGCCGAATGCTGGCAGATAGCGCTGGAACAGAAGGATCGCCCCACCGTGCTGGCGCTCAGTCGTCAGAACCTCCCGCAGGTGCGGACCGCTGCGGAACGGACCGGCAGCAGCGCACAGGGCGGCTACTGGCTCAAAACTCCGGATGGCAAGCCGCAGGTCACGCTGATCGCCACCGGCTCGGAAGTCCATCTGGCGCTCGAATGCGCCGAGCGGCTCGAGCAGGAAGGCATCGCCGCCGCAGTGGTGTCGATGGTCTGCACCCAGCTCTTCGACGAACAGCCGCAAGCCTATCGCGCCGAAACCATTCCGGCGGACAGCCTGCGCGTCACGATCGAGGCGGGCACGACTTTCGGCTGGGAGCGCTATACCGGTGAGGGCGGGCTCAATATCGGGCTCGATCGCTTCGGCGCCTCCGCTCCGGCGCAAGATCTGTTCGACAAATTCGGCTTCACGGCGGATGCCATCGTTCCGCAAATCATGAACAAACTCAAAGCCTAATCAGGAGTATTTGCATGACCACCAAGGTTGCAATCAATGGTTTCGGACGGATCGGCCGGCTCGTGGCGCGCGCCATTCTCGAGCGCGACGATCACGATCTCGAGCTGGTCTCGATCAACGATCTCGCCGACACCAAGGCCAATGCGCTGCTGTTCCAGTACGACAGCACCCACGGTCGCTTCCCCGGCAGTGTCGAGACCGGCGACAAGACCATCACCGTCAACGGCAAGACCATCCAGGTCACCTCCGAGCGCGAGCCGGGCAATCTGCCGCACGCTGCGCAAGGCATCGACCTCGTGCTCGAATGCACCGGCTTCTTCCAGTCGCACGAGGCCGCCGAGCCGCATCTCAAGGCGGGCGCCAAGCGGGTGCTGATCTCGGCTCCGGCCAAGAACGTGACCGCCACGATCGTCTACGGCGTGAACCACGAGGTGCTCACCAGCGACGATGTGATCGTCTCCAACGCCAGCTGCACCACCAATTGCCTCGCCCCGGTGGCCAAGGTGCTGCACGACACCGTCGGGATCGAGCGCGGCTTCATGACCACGATCCATTCCTACACCAACGACCAGCGGATGCTCGACCAGATGCATTCGGACATGCGCCGGGCGCGCGGCGGGGCGCAGAACATGATCCCCACCACCACCGGCGCGGCGCGCGCGGTCGGGCTGGTGCTGCCCGAGCTCAACGGCAAGCTCGACGGCAGCTCGGTCCGCGTGCCGACCCCCAATGTCAGCCTGATCGATCTGGTGTTCACGCCCACCCGCGACACCAGCGCCGAGGAGCTCAACGCCGCATTGAAGGCCGCTGCCGACGGTGCGATGAAGGGCGTGCTCGACTATACCGACCAGCCGCTGGTCTCGAGCGACTTCAACCATTATCCCGCCAGCTCGACCATCGACAGCCTCGAGACCTCGGTCATGGAAGGCAAGCTGGCGCGCGTCGTCAGCTGGTACGACAATGAATGGGGCTTCTCCAACCGCATGATCGATACCGCCGGCGAGATGGCGAAGCACATCTGATCCGAGCGAAGGGAGGGCAGTCCACCGGCTGCCCTTCCTCGTTCAATTTCGAGGAACTGCGATGCCGTCTTTCAAGACTCTGGACGATCTGGGCGATCTCACCGGCAAGGTTGCGCTGGTGCGCGTCGATCTCAACCTGCCGATGCAGGATGGCTCGGCGACCGACGTCACCCGCGTCGAAGCCTCGAAGGACACCATTCTCGAACTCGCCGACAAGGGCGCCAAGGTGCTGCTGCTGGCGCATTTCGGGCGTCCCAAGGGGCAGCGCAATTCGACCATGAGCACCAGCTACGTCCAGGGCGACGTCGGCAAAGTGCTGGGCCGCGAGATCATGTTCATCCCCGAGGTCATGGGCCCGGTGGTCGAACAGTCGATCGGGATCCTGCGCGCGGGCGATATCGGCCTGCTCGAGAATGTCCGCTTCTGGCCGGGCGAGGAAGCCAACGACCCCGAATTCGCGCGCGGGATCGCGACGCATGGCGATTTCTACGTCAACGACGCCTTCTCGGTCTCGCACCGCGCACATGCCTCGACCGTGGGGCTGGCGCATCTGCTGCCCGCCTATGCCGGGCGCTCGATGGAGCGTGAGTTGAAGGCGCTCGACGCGGCGCTGGGCAATCCGCAGACCCCGGTCGCGGCGGTGGTCGGCGGCGCCAAGGTCTCGAGCAAGCTCGATGTGCTGAGCCATCTTGTGGGCAAGGTGCGGCATCTGATTATCGGCGGCGGGATGGCGAACACCTTTCTCGCCGCGCGCGGGGTGGCGGTAGGCAAGAGTCTCGCCGAACACGATCTCACCGCCACCGCCAACCGCATCATGGACGAGGCCGAGCATGCCGGCTGCACGGTGCACCTGCCCTACGACGTCGTGGTGGCGAAAGAGTTCGCCGCCAATCCGCCCGGGCTGCGCACCTGCAACGTCCATGAGGTCGGCGAAGACGAGATGATCCTCGATATCGGCCCGCTCGCGGTCGAGGCTCTCGCCGATGTGCTCAAGACCTGCCGCACGCTGGTCTGGAACGGTCCGCTGGGCGCGTTCGAGACCGAACCCTTCGACGCCGCCACCGTCGCGCTGGCGCGGACCGCAGCGGCGCTGACGCAGGATGGCTCGCTGGTCTCGGTCGCGGGCGGGGGCGACACCGTCGCGGCGCTCAACCACGCGGGCGTGGCGGCGGATTTCAGCTATGTTTCAACCGCTGGCGGCGCTTTCCTCGAATGGATGGAAGGCAAGGACCTGCCGGGAGTGGCGGCGCTGACACGCTGATCCGGACCGGTTAGCCCCCCAATTCAGCGATGCTCGGGGTTGGGCGCGTCGAAGCGGCGGCCCTCGTTCCACAGATCGACCGAATTGCCATGGCAGGGGATGCCCCCGGCGTCCTTGAGCATGCGCGCCATATGCATCAGGTTCCAGGTCGCGAAAGTGGTGTTGCGGCGGGTGAAGTCGTTGTCGAAGCCGACGCGGCTCTGGCCGTCCTCGGACTCGTCGCCATAGCTGGGTCCGGGGCCGGCTTCTCCGATCCAGCCGGCATCGGCCTGCGGCGGGATGGTGTAGCCGATGTGCTGCAGCGAGTAGAGAACACCCATCCCGACGTGCTTGATGCCGTCCTCATTGCCGGTGACGATACAGCCGCCGACCTTACCGTAAAAGACATATTGACCCTTGTCGTTGGTCTGCCCCGAATGCGCATAGAGCCGCTCGATCAGCTGCTTGCAGACCGAACTCTTCTCGCCCAGCCAGATCGGAGTGCCGATCACCAGAATATCCGCGGCGGCGACCTTCTCCCAGATCTGCGGCCAGTCGTCGCGCTCCGCGCCATGCTCGGTCATGTCGGGATAGACGCCCGGCGCGATGTCGTGATCCACGAGCCGGACTTGCTCCAGTTGCACCCGGTTGCGCACCAGGATCGCTTCCACCACGCCGAGCAGCTTGGCGGTATGCGAACCTTCGGGCGAGCGCTTGAGCGTACAATTGATCGTCAGCGCCTTCAGGTCGGAAAAATCGCTGGGGTTGGTGTCGCAAAGTCGTTCTTGGGTCGCGTCGAGCATCGGTTTCTCCTTGGCTTGCCATGAGAATACGCGCGATTGCCGCCAAAGTTACCCGCATTGGCCAGTTGCCGCGGCTCCGGGGGCTGGGTATGGCCCGCGCATGATCCGAAAATGACGCCAACAGCAGGGATTGTCTTATGAATTTCGAGGAAATGAAGGCCCGTATCGCCACCGGTCAGGGCTTTATCGCTGCGCTCGACCAGTCGGGCGGTTCGACCCCCAAGGCGCTGAATGCCTATGGCGTCGAGGACAGCGAGTGGAAGGGCGAGGACGAGATGTTCGCCAGGATCCACGAGATGCGCTGCCGCATCATCGATTCGCCTTCCTTCTCCAATGGCAAGGTGCTCGGCGCGATCCTCTTCGAAAAGACCATGGAAGGCTGCGGCAAGGACGGTTCGCCGATCCCCGCACTGCTGGCCCGGCGCAACGTGGTCCCCTTCCTCAAGGTCGATAAGGGGATGGAGGACGAGGCCGACGGCGTTCAGCTGATGAAGCCGATCCCCGAGCTCGACGCCATGTGCGCCCGGGCCAAGGAACTGGGCGTCTTCGGTACCAAGATGCGCTCGGTGATCCACGAAGCGAACCGCGACGGCGTCGCCGCCATCATCCGCCAGCAGATGGATTTCGGGCTGCAGATTCTCGCCAATGGCCTGATGCCGATCCTCGAACCCGAGGTCAGCCTCAAGAGCGAAAGCCGGCCCCAGGCCGAGGCGCAGGTGCTCGCCAATGCACTCGATCAGCTCGAGCGGGTGCCCGAAGGCCAGCAGGTGATGTGGAAGCTTACCATCCCCAGCGAACCCGATCTCTACAAGCCGCTGATCGAGCATCCCAAGGTGCTGCGCGTGGTCGCGCTGTCGGGCGGCTACAGCCGCGAACAGGCCTGCCGCGAGCTGGCGAAGAACGACGGCATGATCGCCAGCTTCAGCCGCGCACTGCTCGAAGTGCTGCAAGCGAAGATGGACGATCAGCAGTTCGACCAGGCGCTGGGCAATGCGATCGACGAAATCGCCTGCGCCAGTACGGGCGAAGCTGCAGCCTGACCTCGGCTCCGGCGGACTAGCTTCCGCCGGTGAAGGTGAAACGATAGGCGCCGGGCGGGATCTCCTGCCCGGCGCTTTTCGTGGGCGAGACGGCGGCCAGCAGGAAGCTGCGGTTCATGGCCTGATGCGGCTCGCCCCGCGTCAGCGGGACCGTCTGCTGCCAGTGCGTCGCGGTGATCCGCGTCCTCACGGTGAGCTTGCCTGCCTGGATGCATTGCGCGTCCACCGGGCAACGGCTGTCCTCCACAACCGCCAGCGGCGTGACGATCGCATCGCCCAGCCAGGCCGATTGCCCGAGCGCGATCGGCCTACCCTGGCTGGCGGCCTCCTGCCCGACGCGCGGTGTATCGGGAATGATCGCGCAGCCGCCCAGCACGGGCAGGGCGAACAGCAGGGCGGAGCGAGCGAGGATGCCGATTGTCATCCAACCCGCTTGCGGACGGGTCGCTGTCGCGCGGCTGAATGGGAGTCTCCAAAGCGATGCTTGCGGGCGTGACGAAGCCGCCGCCCGGCGCTAACAGCCGCAGCATGACCGATATTGGATGCCAGCTTTACCTGATTTCGCCGCTCGACGTCGGCGGCGACTTCCCGACCCGCCTCGAACGCGCGCTGCAGGCGGGCGCCGGGCTCGTCACCGCTTTCCAGCTGCGGATCAAGGATCTCGACCAGCACGAGGCGGCGCGGCTTGCCCAGCCGCTGCAGGCGATCTGCGCGGCGCACGATGTCGCCTTCATCGTCAACGACAGCGTGCCGCTGGCCAAGCGGATCGGGGCCGACGGGGTGCATCTGGGGCAGGGCGACGGCGATCCGCGCGAGGCGCGCGAGGAACTGGGGCTCGAAGCGCAGATCGGCGTCACCTGTCACGCCTCGCGCCATCTGGCGATGGAAGCGGGCGATGCGGGCGCCGATTACGTCGCCTTCGGCGCCTTTTTCGACAGCACGACGAAATCGAGCGAACACCGCGCCGACACCGAAATGCTCGAATGGTGGAGTGGACTGTTCGAAATACCCTGCGTCGCAATCGGCGGGATCACTCCCGACAATTGCCGCCCGCTGGTCGAGGCCGGGGCGGATTTCCTCGCGGTTTCGGGCGCGGTCTGGAACGGCGACGAAGTCGCGGCGGTGAAGGCTTTCGCGGCGCAGATCGAAGCGGCCCAGGCGGACCGCGCCGACTAGATGGCTGGCTTCTTGGCCGATGGCGCTGGAATTCGCGCGCCGATCGGGTCTAAGAGGCTGCATGGGCATGGTCGATCGCATCCTCACCATCATCGTCACCGCGACCCTGACCAGTGCGGTCTGGATCGTGGTCGGGGGCAGTCTGATCGAGAACGCTACCAGCGAAGGTCAGCGCGCCGCGACGCGCCCGGCCGAAGCCGCCCCGAGCCCATCTCCCACTACCGATATCGCCAGTTCCGGCATGCCTACGTCCGAGCCGCTCGACGCCGAGCCGACCCGCGAGCCCGAAGCCGGCAATAGCGACAATCTGATGATCCCGGTGCTCAACGTCCGGGCTTCCGATCTTACCGATACTTTCACCCAGGCGCGCGGCGACGGTGCGCGCTTGCACGAAGCGCTCGACATCATGGCGCCATTGGGCACCACGGTGCGTGCGGCGGGTGCCGGCAAGGTCGAGAAGCTCTTCCGCTCGAAAGCCGGCGGCAACACGATCTATGTGCGGACCAGCGACGGCAGCACGATCCATTATTACGCCCATCTGGGCGAATATGCCGAAGGTCTGAAAGAGGGCCAGCGGATCCGGCGCGGCCAGCGGCTCGGCACGGTGGGGAGCAGCGGCAATGCTGCGCGCGACACGCCGCATCTGCATTTCGCTATCCTTCAGACCACCGCCGATGCGCAATGGTGGGAACCCGCAAATGCGATCAATCCCTACTCGCTGCTGGCCGGAGAGTGATTGTTGGCTACATAATTTGACGTTTCGGGGCCTAGTCGCCGACGCGGTGGCAACGCAGGCGCCCGAGCTCGCCCTCGGCATTCACCTGCTGCAACAGCCCCGAGGCATGGCGGCGCATCCGCATGTTCTTCATCGGGCCGCGGGTGAAGATCACATCCCGCCCGGTCATCAGATAGGTGCCCTTGCCCTCGGCGCTGATGTAGCGAGAGGCGCTCGAAATCGTGAAATTGTAAGCCGGATCGACCACCCAGGCCCGGCCGGTCGCGTCGCCGGGCAGCCCGCATTCGTAGCGCCCCTGCGGCAGCGTGCCGATCCGGTCGCGCGCATCGTCGGCATGCGCCGCTTGCGCTCCGAACAGAGCGAGGCCACAGGCGGCGAGAAGGGCGGTTTTGTGCGTCATAATGGTGTGCGTATCCGATAGCGCAGTGGCGCCGCTAGCGCCAGCCACCTTGCTCCAGCCTGAGTGCTCGGCTAAGCGCCCCGGCACAACCGGTTGCGCGCCCTCGCGCGCCGTTCCCCAATCGAAGGCACAAACCCCATGAAGATCAGCGGTGTGGACATCCGTCCCGGCAATATTCTCGAATACGAGAAGGGCATCTGGAAGGTGGCCAAGATCCAGCACACCCAGCCGGGCAAGGGCGGCGCCTATATGCAGGTCGAGATGAAGAACCTGCAGGACGGCCGCAAGACCAACGTCCGCTTCCGCAGCGCCGACACCATCGAAAAGGTCCGGCTCGAGACCAAGGATTACCAGTTCCTGTTCCAGGACGGCGAAGCGCTGGTGTTCATGGATCAGGAAAACTACGAGCAGATCAATCTCGACACCGATCTGCTGGGCGACGAGCGCCCGTTCCTCGAGGACGGCATGGTGGTGACGCTGGAACTGTGGGAAGACCGCCCGATCTCGGTGCAGTTGCCCGACCAGATCGAAGCCACCATCGTCGAAGCCGATGCGGTGGTGAAGGGGCAGACCGCTTCCTCCAGCTACAAGCCCGCGGTACTCGAGAACGGCGTCCGCGTGATGGTCCCGCCGCATATCGAGAGCGGCACGCGGATCGTGGTCGACGTCTACGAGCGCAGCTACGTCGGCAAGGCCGGCTGAATCGAGGCGCGGCCCGATCGGGCCTGCCGCCGCCAGAATGAACGAACAGGAATAGCATGGCAGCCTTATCCGGACTGATCCGCGTCATGGAACGCGCCGCGCGCAAGGCGGGCAACCGCCTGCGCCGCGATTTCGGCGAGGTCGAGCATCTCCAGGTGAGCCGCAAGGGCCCGGCCGACTTCGTCTCCAAGGCCGACCAGATCGCCGAACGTACGCTCTATGACGAACTGCTCAGCGCGCGCCCCGACTGGGGCTTCGTGCTCGAGGAAGGCGGCACGATCGAGGGCGATCCCGACAAGCCGCGCTGGATCGTCGACCCGCTCGACGGCACCAGCAATTTCTTGCACGGCACCCCCCATTTCGCGATCTCGATCGCGGTCCAGGAGCCCAAGCCGGGCGGCGGCGGATGGGACGATGTCACTGCGGGGGTGATCTACCAGCCGATCACCGACGAGACCTTCTGGGCCGAGAAGACCCGCGGCGCCTGGCTCCACGACGGACGGTTGCGCGTCTCGGCGCGCTCGCGGCTGAACGAGGCGCTTGTCGCCACCGGGATCCCCTTCAT
>JAHJPT010000056.1 GCA_018819685.1 Alphaproteobacteria bacterium | reverse complement strand
TATGATTTCGACGTCTTCATGCATCGCGGCGCAGGCGCCTATATCTGCGGCGAAGAAACCGCGATGATCGAAAGCCTCGAAGGCAAGAAGGGCCAGCCGCGGCTCAAGCCGCCGTTCCCGGCGGGTGCGGGCCTCTATGGCTGCCCGACGACGGTCAACAATGTCGAGAGCATCGCGGTGGTGCCCACGATCCTGCGGCGCGGAGCGAGTTGGTTCAGCTCATTCGGGCGCGAGGGCAATCGCGGCACCAAGCTGTTCCAGATCAGCGGTCATGTCGAAAAGCCCTGCGTGGTCGAGGAAGCGATGAGCATTCCGTTCCGAGAGCTGATCGAGAAGCATTGCGGCGGCATCACCGGCGGATGGGACAATCTGCTCGCGGTGATCCCCGGCGGCTCGTCTGTGCCGCTGGTCCCCGCCGAGCAGATCATGGACGCGCCGATGGATTTCGACGGGTTGAAGGCGCTCGGCTCGGGTCTGGGCACCGCGGCGGTGATCGTGATGGACAAATCGACCGATATCGTCCGCGCGATCAGCCGCTTGAGCTATTTCTACAAGCACGAGAGCTGCGGCCAGTGCACCCCCTGCCGCGAGGGCACCGGCTGGATGTGGCGGATGATGGAGCGCCTGCGCACCGGTGACGCCGCGGTGGAGGAGATCGACATGCTGCAGCAGGTCACCAAGCAGGTCGAGGGCCACACCATCTGCGCGCTGGGCGACGCTGCCGCCTGGCCGATCCAGGGGTTGATCCGTCACTTCCGCCCCGAGCTGGAGCGCCGGATAGCCGAGCACAATGCGCAATTCATGGAGGCGGCGGAATGAGAGCTCTGCTTGCCCTCGTCGTTGCACCGGTGCTGATCTGGGGCGTCCCGGTAACCGCTCAGGACGATGCCGAACGTTTTCTCGAGCCGGGCCTGCAGACCGGCACGCGCTTCAAGCAGGTGCCCGAAACCGCCGAACAGGGAGAAGCGCGCGGCCTGCAGAAGCGTGTCGCCAAATGCGTGTACTTCCGCAATAAGGACGTGGTTCGCACGCTGCTCGCGCATAGCGACATGGATCGAATCGATTTCGACGCTTTCGATCAGGCATCGGATACGTTGTTCGACGACCTCGATGTGGCCGAATGTATCGGAACGGTGATGCGCAGCTCGCAGTACCGGATGTATATGCGAATTCCCTATGCCACCCTGCGCAATCTGTTGGCGGAAGAGGTGTATCTGCAGGACAATAAGAAAGCCCTCGTCCTGCCGACCGACGCGCCGCGGGATCTGGAAAACCGCTATGGCTACGAGGGCTTGAACCCCCGTACCGCCGCACTGACGCAGGTCGGCGATTGCGTCGCTCATTCGGGTGTCGGCAATGCCCACGCCTTCCTCGAAAGCCGTCCGGGTTCGAGCGACGAAGAGCAGGCCTTCGAAGCGCTAGCACCGATCGTCGTCGCCTGCCTCGACACCGAGGAGGAAGAGGTCGCCTTGCCGATTTCGATGATACGCCAACTTACCGCCGATGCCCTCTGGGCGCGGAGCCATTATGGCGCTGCTGCGGCGAAGGGAGCCGACTGATGCCCAAAGTCATCGTAGACGGTCAGGACATCGAGGTTCCCGATGGCGCCACCGTGCTCCAGGCCTGCGAGCTTGCGGGCAAGGAGATCCCGCGCTTCTGTTACCATGAGCGGCTGAGCATTGCGGGCAATTGCCGCATGTGTCTGGTCGAGGTGAAGCCTGGGCCGCCCAAGCCGCAGGCGAGTTGCGCATTGCCCGCTACCGAAGGCCAGGAAATCCGCACCGACAGCGAAATGGTCAAGACCGCGCGCGAAGGCGTGATGGAATTCCTGCTCATCAACCATCCGCTCGATTGCCCGATCTGCGATCAGGGCGGCGAATGCGATCTCCAGGACCAGTCGATGATGTATGGCCGCGGCGGTTCGCGCTACCGGGCCGACAAGCGTGCCGTCTCCGAGAAATACATGGGGCCGTTGATCAAGACGATCATGACCCGCTGCATCCATTGCACCCGCTGTGTCCGGTTCTCCGAGGAGATCGCGGGGGTCGACGAAATCGGCGCGCTGGGGCGCGGCGAAGACATGCAGATCACCACCTACCTCGAACATGCGGCCGAGCACGAACTTTCGGCCAATGTGATCGATCTGTGCCCCGTGGGCGCGCTGACCAGCCGGCCCTATGCCTTCGAGGCGCGGCCGTGGGAGCTCAAGAAGACGCTCTCGATCGACGTCTCGGACGCGGTCGGCGCCAACATCCGGCTCGACAGCCGCGGGCGCGAAGTGATGCGCGCGCTGCCGCGCAACAACGACGAAGTGAACGAGGAGTGGATTTCGGACAAGGCGCGCTATCAGATCGACGGGCTCCAGCGCCGCCGGCTCGACAGCGTGTGGATTCGCAGGAACGGTTCGCTGCAGAAGGCCGGCTGGGACGACGCCTTCGCCGCGATCGCTGCGGCTGATCCGGGCAAGAGCATCGCGGCGATTGCGGGCGATCTGGTCGATTGCGAGACGATGTTCGCCGCCAAGGCCCTGCTGTCCGCGATGGGGTCCGACCTGCTCGAAGGTCGCCAGACCGGCATGAGCTACGATGTTTCGAACCTGGCCGCGGTCAATTTCAACTCGACCCTTGCCGGGATCGAGACCGCCGATGCGATCCTGATCGTCGGCAGCCACATCCGCTGGGAAGCGCCGCTGGTCAATGTCCGCCTGCGCAAGGCGGCCAAGCGCGGAGCGAAGATCTTCGTGGTCGGTGAGCGCTGGGATACAACCTACCCGGCCGAATTTCTCGGCGAGAATCTCGGTTTGCTCGACGATCTTCCCGAAGGCTTGCGCGAAGCGATGGCAGGGGCCGAGCGGCCCGCGATCATTCTCGGCGGTGCGGCACTTGCAGCTGGCGCGCTCGCTCCCGCGCTCGATCTGGCGGGCCGGTTCGGCCTCGTGAAGGACGGGTGGAACGGCTTCAACGTGCTCCACATGGCGGCCAGCCGCATGGGCGGGCTGATGCTCGGCTATGCGCAGAAGGGCGGCATTGCCGACATCGCCGAGGCTTCTCCCAAGGTGTTGCTTGCGCTGGGTGCCGACGAGGTGGATTTCGCCCGCTTCCCGGACAGTCTGAAGGTCTATATCGGCCACCATGGCGACAAGGGCGCGCATGCGGCGGATATTATCCTGCCTGCGGCCTCCTATGCCGAGAAGGACGGGACCTACGTCAACACCGAGGGCAGGGTGCAGTTCGCCGAGAAGGCGGTGTTCGCGCCTGGCGATGCGCGCGAGGACTGGACGATCCTGCGCGCCCTGGCCGATGCGGTGGGTGTCGAACTCGGGTTCGACACTTTCGGACAGCTGCAGTCGAAAATGGTCGAACATGTTCCGGCACTGGGCGTCGAGGGGCTGGCCGATCTCGGCGCGCTGCCCGCCGCGGATACGCAAGCCAAAGCGAGCGGGACCATCGGCGGCTATCCCATCAAGGATTTCTATCTCACCAACCCGATCGCCCGCGCCAGCGCGGTGATGCAGCGTTGCTCGGCCGAGCTGCTGCACAAGGACGACCTGCTGGAGGCAGCGGAGTGACCGAGTTCTTTCTCTCGCTGGGCATGAGCTATGGCTGGGCCTGGAGCGTCGCGACGGTGGCCGGCGTGCTGCTGATCGCGCTGCCGCTGATGCTGGCGGTGGCCATGATCATCTATGTCGATCGCAAGGTCTGGGCGGCGATCAATCTGCGGCGCGGGCCCAATGTGGTGGGTCCCTTCGGCCTGCTGCAAAGCTTTGCCGACGGGCTCAAGGTGTTCCTGCAGGAAACCATCGTTCCCAGCGCCGCGAACAAGGGCATCTTCCTGCTCGCGCCGATCGTCACCTTCACCGTGGCATTGGCCGCCTGGGCGGTTATTCCGTTCGATTTCGGGGTGGTGCTGGCGGACATCAACGTCGGCCTGCTCTACATCCTCGCGATCAGTTCGCTGTCCGTTTACGGCATCGTGATGAGCGGCTGGGCGTCGAATTCCAAATACCCGTTCTTCTCCGCCATGCGCGCCGCCGCGCAGATGATCAGCTACGAGGTCTCGATCGGCTTCATCCTGGTCTGCGTGGTGCTGTGGGCGGGGAGCTTCAACCTCACCGAAATCGTGATGGCGCAGGTCGGCCACGGCTTCGGGATCATCAACGGTTATTGGTTCAACCTGCTGCTGTTTCCGATGTGGGTGGTGTTCTTCATCTCCAGCCTGGCCGAGACCCAGCGCGTGCCCTTCGACCTTACCGAGGCCGAAAGCGAGTTGGTGGCGGGCTATCAGACCGAATATTCCAGCATGAGCTTCGCGCTGTTCTGGCTGGGCGAATACGCCAACATCCTGCTGATGTGCTCGCTCAACACGCTGCTGTTCTTCGGTGGCTGGCTGCCCCCGATCAATTGGGAGCCGCTCTATCTGGTGCCCGGCATCGTCTGGTTCCTGCTCAAGACCTTCTTCTTCTTCTTCATGTTCAGCTGGGTGATGGCGACCGTGCCGCGCTACCGCTACGACCAGCTGATGCGGCTGGGCTGGAAGGTGTTCCTGCCGATGAGCCTCGGCTTCGTCG
>JAHJPT010000055.1 GCA_018819685.1 Alphaproteobacteria bacterium | reverse complement strand
GGCTATTGGGTCGAAGGCGCCGAGCGCATGCAGTACAAGGTCCGGTTCCGGCCGCTCGAGCGGCTGACCCGTGCCGGATGGGAGCGTATTTCCGATGAGGAGCACGGACGGCTCATTGCCGCGGCTACCGCGCCCCAGTCGGGTGAATCCGGCGCCGGTTCCGCCCGCCAGCGGAGCGAGGGTCGACCGCAGAAGGATGCGCTCCCTGCCGCTTACGACCTGGTCGGCTGAGGGCTCCTCCTTGGGAGCGCGCTTGCTGGCGGCAGCTTGCGCGATGGCGCTGGCAGCGCCGCTTGCCGCACAGGCGCAGAACGTGCCGCCGACGCTCGAGGAACTCATTCCCGAAAGCGCCGTCGAGAATCCCGATGCCTGGGCCGATCGCGGCGCGGAGAGCGAGGAGTTGATCGACGAGGCGCTGGTCGATCCCGATACGCCTATGGCCGATCCGCCGGGAATGGAGCTCGCCTGGCCCGAGGACATCGAACTGCCTCCGATCGAAGATATGACCCCGAGCGAGGAGGTCGAGTTCGTCGATCTCGAGATCGCCGGACCGGAGGTCGCCTTCAGCGACGCCGAGGTGATCGAGATTTCCGACGATCTGGTGCTTGGCTTCCCCCAGCGCGAGCCGCCATTCAGCGGTCGTGGCAATTTCATCGACCGGTTCGAGGCGCTCTCTACGATCAGAGATCTCGACACCGACGACGACAATGTCGCGCAGCTCTCGGCGCGGGCGCGCGAAGACGAGGAGCTGCTCGACAATCTGCTGCGCGTCTATGGCTATTACGACGGGCGCATCATCCGCTCGATCGGTGCGCGCGATGCTGGCGAAGACAATGCGACCGAGCGCCCGATCGTGCGCTTCGATATCGTACCGGGGGAACGCTATCGCTTCGGCGCGATCGACCTGGGTGCGCTGTCGACGGCGCCCGATGCCGAAGAATTGCGCGCGGCTTTCGATATCCAGAGCGGAGATTTCCTCCAGAGCGACAAGATCGTGGAGGAACAGCTCGATCTCGATATCGCGCTGGGCGAGACCGGCTATCCCTTCGCCGAAATCGATGCGCCTCAATTGCTGATCGATCACGCCCGCGAAGAGGGCGATCTCACGCTGCCGGTCGAACCCAACGGCAAATATGTGTTCGGCAATGTCGTCAGCAGCGATCCTGGTTTTCTTTCCAGCCGCCATCTGGACACTATCGCCCGGTTCGATCCCGGCGATGTCTATCGGCGCAGTCTGGAGATGGACCTGCGTCGTGCGATTACCGCCACCGGGTTGGTTTCCTCGGTGACGATCACGCCTCGCGAAGTCGAGGCGCCCAGCGAAGGCGAGCCGGGCGTGGTTGCGCTCGACGTCGCGATCGAGGAGGCGGAGCTGCGCACCATCGCGGGTGCGATCGGTTACGGCTCGGAAGAAGGTTTCCGCATCCAGGCGAGCTGGGAGCATCGCAATCTCTTCCCGCCCGAGGGCATGCTGCGAATTCGCGGTATCGCGGGCACGCAGGAGCAGCTGGCAGGCGTCACCCTCCGCAAGAACAATTTCGGCGGCCGCGACCGGATTCTCAATATCGATGCCTATGCCAGCACGATCGACAGCCCCGCCTTCGAGGCGCGGACGGCGGCGCTGGTCGCCAGCTACGAGCGGATTTCCACGCTGCTGTTCCAGAAGCCGCTGAGCTGGTCGATCGGTGGCGAGCTGGTCGCGACGCAGGAACGGCCGCCCGCGGTAAGCGGCATCTCGCAGCCGCGCGAAACCTACCTCATCGCCGCCATTCCGGCCTATGCGCAGATCGACACAACCGACGATCTGCTCGATCCGACGCAGGGCTTCCGTCTCTCGGGTCGGCTCTCCCCCGAGGTGTCGCGCAATCAGGGGGTCCAGAGCTTCTACGTGCGCGGTCGCGCCGATGCGAGCTACTACCGCGAAATGCGCGAGGGTCTGGTGATCGCCGGGCGGGTTGCCTACGGATCGATCGCCGGCACGGATCTTTTCAACATCGCACCCTCGCGCCGGCTCTACGCCGGCGGCGGCGGTTCGGTGCGCGGCTACGGCTTCCGCGAGATCGGTCCGCGCGATGATCTCGGCGAACCCAGCGGCGGGCGCAGCGTGGTCGAACTCGGGCTCGAGGCGCGCATTCGCACGGGCTTCATGGATGGCGCGGTTTCGGTGGTACCCTTCATCGATGCCGGTTCCGTGAGCACTTCGGTCACGCCCGATTTCTCCGAGATCAAGATCGGGGCAGGCGTCGGAGTGCGTTACTACACCGGCTTTGGCCCGATCCGCGTCGATGTGGGCGTCCCGCTCAACCCCGAAGAGGGCGATGCGCCGGTCGCGGTCTATGTCTCGCTCGGGCAGGCGTTCTGATGGCCGACGAGACTATCGAAACGGAGGGGCACCCCGAACCGGCAGGCGAGCCGGAGACCCGACGGGAAGCGAGCGGGCGCCGCACGTTGCGAGCGCTGAACCGCGCAAGCAAATGGGTGCTCGGCATCCTGGCCGCACTGGTCCTCCTGATCGCCGCTGCGATCGTCTTGCTCAACACCCCGATCGGCGAGCGTTTTCTGGCCGATCGGATCGCTCAGCAGACGCTGCCCAACGGGCTCAACATCCGGATCGGCCGGATCGAGGGCAATCTTTACGGCGCGGCGGTGCTGCACGATGTGGTGCTGTCCGATCCGCAGGGACCGTTCATGACGATCCCGCGGGCCGAGGTCGATTGGAACCCCCGCGGCTGGCTCGACAACACGCTCGACATCGACAGCTTTGCTGCGCGCCGTGCCACGCTGATGCGCATTCCGGAGTTCCTGCCGAGCGAGGAGGAAGGTCCGATCCTTCCCGGCTTCGACATCGCCATCGACCGGTTCGAGATCGACCGCCTGACGCTGGCGGAGGGGATCGTCGGCGACCGCGCCGAGACGCTCGATCTGCTTGCCGAGGTGCAGGTGCGTGACCGCAGGCTCAAGCTGTCGGCGAAGGGCGCTCTGGGAGCCGACCGTTTCGCCGCTCTCGTCGATGCGGCGCCCGATCGCGATGTGTTCGATCTGGGGCTGGACTATGTCGCGCCAGAGGGCGGGACGGTGGCGCGGCTGCTGGGGACCGAGGCCGGTTACCGCGTCCGGATCGCGGGCGATGGCAGCTGGGATCGCTGGGCCGGCGCGCTGGTGGTGCGCCGCGAAGGGGAGAGCTTCGGTGCCTTCCGGCTGACCAACCGCAGCGGTCGGTTTACGCTGGTCGGCCAGGCGCGGCCCGAGAACCTGCTCGAGGGCCTGCCCGCCCGTCTGGCAGGTGGCACCGTGTCGGTGAAGGCGGTCGCTCGCATCGAAGATCGCCGAATCCAGGGCAGCTACGCCTTGCGAACCGATGCGCTGGCGGGGAGCGCGCGCGGTGTGGTCGATCTGGCCGAGAACCGCGTGTCCGATTTCTCGCTCGATGTGCGGCTGCTCGAGCCGACCCTGTTCGGCGAAAACCTGCGTCTCGACGATACGCGAGTGATCGCGACCGTCGATGGCGAATTCAACGATCTTGCCATCGAACACACTCTCCAGATCGGGAGGCTGGTCTCCGGTGACACCCGCATCGAGGGCCTCACGCAAAGCGGACTGGCGACCTATGACGGGACCCGCTGGACCGTTCCCCTCGATGCCGCGGTAGCGCGGATCGCGCTCGGCAATGAATTGCTCGATCCGCGCCTCGTGCGCGGGCGCGCGAACGGAACGCTGGTGCTGCAGGGAGACCGTCTGCTCTCCGACAATCTCGAAATCTCCTTCCCCACCGCGGATGCGCGCTTCGCGCTGCAGGCCGATCTTGGGGCGGGCACTTACAATCTCATGGGCGATATCAGGGCGCGGCAGCTGGCCTTCGACGATATCGGCGGGATCAACGGCGGCGCGCGCTTTACCGCTGCGATCGGGCCGGCGACTTGGAGCGTCGCGGCGAATATCGACGCGCGAGTCGCCCCGGTGGCCAATGCCACACTGGCCAATCTCGCTGGCGATCCGATCCGGCTGCGCGGTGGGGTCCGCATCGGCAGCGACGCGCCTCTGGTGTTCCAGGATATGCGGATCGACGCGGCCAAGCTGACTGCCCGCCTCGATGGCCGCGTGACCGAGGACGGCACCACGATCGCGGGCACCGGGCGCCACGTCGATTACGGGCCCTTCACCGTCGAGGCGCAATTGACCGATGCCGGTCCCGAAGCGGTGCTGGTGTTCGCCAACCCGCTTCCTGCCGCTGGTCTGACCGACGTCCGCGTGGCGATCGCGCCGATTGAGGACGGCTTCCGGATCGAGACCGAAGGCGGCTCGACGCTGGGGCCGTTCGAGGGCGTGCTCAACCTGTTTGCGCCTGCCGACGGGCCGACGCGGATCTCCATCGAGCGGTTGACGGTGTCCGATTCGCAGGTGCGCGGCGATCTCGCGCTGCTCGACGGCGGGATCGCCGGCGATCTCGCGCTGAGCGGCGGCGGGCTCGACGGTACGATCGCGCTGGCTCCGCGCGGCGGCGGGCAAGGCTTCGACATCGACATCCGCGCGCGCAACGCCAGCTTCGGCGGCGCCACGCCGATCCGCATCGCGCGCGCCGATATCCAGGCGCAGGGGCTGATCGCCGAGGGCAGCTCGACCTTCTCGGCCAGCGCGCGCGGTGCGGGGCTGAGCTATGGCACGCTGTTCCTGGGCCGCTTCGCCGCGCAGGGCGAGGTCACCGATGGCACCGGCCGGATCGACGCCTCGGTCGCCGGGCGGCGCGGCGGCAGCCTGCGGCTCGATCTGCAGGCCCAGATCGCGCCCGAGCGTGTGACGCTGGCGGCGCGTGGCGAATTCGCCGGCAAGACCATCGCCATGCCGGGTCGCGCGGTGCTGACCCGGCTCGAGGGCGGCGGTTGGGAACTTCAGCGCACCCGGCTCGACTATGGCGAGGGGGCGCTGGTCGCCTCGGGCCGCTTCGGCGGCGAGGAACTCAGCTTCGATCTCAGGCTGGCGCGGATGCCGCTGTCGCTGGTCGACATCGTGGCGTCCGATCTGGGCTTGGGCGGGACGATCTCGGGGACGATCGACTATTCGGTGGGTCCGGACGGATTGCCGCGGGCGCGGGCGCGGGTGAAGGTGGACGACCTCACCCGCTCGGGGCTGGTGCTGTCGAGCCGCCCGGTCGACCTCTCGCTCGTTGCGGCGCTGACCGCCGACCAGTTCCAGACCCGCGCCGTCCTGCGCAATGAAGAGATCCGCCGGGGCCGGGTCCAGGCGCTGATCACCGGTATGCCGCAGAGCGGATTGCTGCTCGAACGGATGCGCGCCGGTCAACTCTTCGCGCAATTGCGTTACGAGGGTGCTGCCGAGAGCCTGTGGCGACTTGCCGCAATCGATGCTTTCGATCTGACGGGTCCGGTCGCGATCGCCGCGGATGCGAGAGGGAGCCTGGCCGATCCGCAGGTGCGGGGTTCGGTAAGGAGCGACGATCTGCGGATCCGCAGTTCGCTATCGGGGACCGATCTGCGCGACGTCAGCGTGCGCGGACGCTTCACCGGATCGCGGCTGCGGCTGATCAGCTTTGCCGGACGGACGGGCGACGACGGACGGGTCCAGGGCAGCGGCATCGTCGATCTGGCAGGTCTGGGCGAGCGTGTCGAAGGACGCTTCCTCGAAGTGCGCGGTCCGACGCTGGATCTGCGCGCCTCGGCGCACAATGCGCGGCTGCTCAATGCGAACGGGATCGATGCCACCGTCAGCGGACCGTTGCGGATCGTTTCCGACGGGCTGGGAGGGACCATCGCGGGCCGCGTCCGCATCGACCGGGCGAGCTGGAGCCTGGGCACGGCCTCCGAGGATGTGGCGCTGCCACGGATCAGCACCCGCGAGATCAACCTGCCCTCGGACACCGGACCGCGCGTCGCCGCGGGTCGCCCGTGGCGCTATCTCATCAACGCCCGCGGCCCCAGCCGGATCGATGTCGACGGGATGGGCCTCGACAGCGAATGGGGCGCCGACATCATCCTGCGCGGCACCACCGACGAGCCCCGCATCGGCGGCGAAGCGCGGGTTGTGCGCGGCAGCTACAGCTTTGCGGGCACGCGGTTCGAACTCGAGCGCGGGATCATCGAGTTCGACGTGAACGAACCGATCAATCCGCAGCTCGACATCCTCGCCGAGACTCAGGCCGACGGCCTCGAGGTCGAGGTGCGGGTGACCGGGAACGCGCAGCAGCCCGAGATCGCCTTCTCGTCCAACCCCGCGCTTCCCGAGGAGGAAATCCTCGCACGGCTGCTATTCGGCGGCTCGATCACCTCGCTCTCGGCGACCGATGCGCTCCAGCTAGGTGCGGCGCTGGCGAGCCTGCGGGGCGGGGGCGGACTGGATCCGATCAACCAATTGCGCAGCGCGATCGGTCTCGACCGGCTACGCATTGTCGGCGCCGATCCGGCGCTCAATCGCGGGACGGCAGTGGCGCTGGGTAAGAACTTCGGGCGAAGGTTCTATGTCGAACTCATCACCGACGGGCAGGGCTATTCGGCGACCGAAGTGGAATTCCGCGTGACCAGCTGGCTCTCGCTTCTGGCGTCGATCTCCACTATCGGGCGCGAAAGCGTCCTGGTCGAGATCAGCCGCGACTACTGATGTCAGGGCCGTTTGGAAGCGGGCGCTAGGGCAAAATCGGGCGCAATCAGCACCGAGTCGATCGGCACCGCCAGGCCATTGTCCGATTCGACCGGTTCGCCGGCGATGCGGGCAACCGCGCCGTTGCTGTGTTTCGCGACGATGGTGCCGCGATCGAGCTGGAAACTGACCGCACCGCCTCCGACCGTCGTCATCGTGGCGCTGCCGCCGCCAGCCTCGATCGCTGCGACGATGGCCGCAGGAGCGACATGGCCTGGCAGCACGTGTTCGCGTAGCAGGCCGACCAGCACCGGGCGTTCCTCCACCGTCAGCAGCTGTGCCCCGCGGTCACCGAGCGATTCGAATGCGGTGTCGGTCGGAGCGAGTATGGTGTAACTGCCCGCGCCGTCGAAGACCTCGCTGAGCTGGGCGACCGACAGCGCCTCGGACGTGGTTCGCATATCCGGATGTCGGGCGATCGCCTGGTAGAGCGTCTCGCCCTGGGTGGACGGCGCTGCGCGTTCGGCGTCTTCACCCGAATCGCAGGCAGCGGTCGCGAGCGCCAGCGGCACCAGTGTCGCGCTCAGCCAGCGTCCGACAGTGCGAGTCTGACGCTTCTGCTTCACGTCAAAAGATCGATGGCTGCGGCGACCAGGCGGGTCTCGGGATCGATGCGGTACACATAGCCATCCGCGTAACGGTAGAGGGCCCGGGCCGAATCGGGGTAGCGCTCGCAGAGTGGAGCGGGCACGTTGTAGACATCGTAGCCCGGCGGCATCGGTTCTCCGACCTCGATCTCGTCATCGGTAAGCAGCGCGGCAATGGACTGGATCGTGCCGCTGCGCGGATCGACGCGGTAGAGCGTGTTGTCGGCATAGCGATAGCTGCCCGGTTGGCCGAGATTGAAGAAATCGACGAGATAGGGCGGCACGGTTTTGCTACCGTAGGAATCGGGCCAGATGTTCCCAGCTGCCAGCGCGCCGCCGAGCAGCGGGATGTAACCCGCGATCGCGTCGCCGGTGGTCGCGTCCCCGGCAAGCCGCACCAAATAGCCGTCGTTGTAGAGATAAGGGCCGGCGGCGAAGCCGCTTAGCCCGAACAGTAGCGGCGAAACTGCGCTGTCGAGCACGCCCTCGCTCCGGCGGGACCGAGCCTTGCCAGAAGGTTCGCAGCCGTCGGTCTTGGCGAGGCCCGGCGGGCAATTCGCAAGCAGCCGCGCACTGCGGTCGAGCGGACCCCAGACACTGGATTCGATAGTGCGTGCATCGCCTACGGACGGGGTTTTGCGGCTTGGCAGGTTGCCCGGTTTGGCTTTGCCAAGCGCAGGCGGCTCGGGAGGATCGGTGAGGGGCGGTGGGGGATCGCCGGCTTCGCGGCGGTCAGGCTCCGTGAGCAGTTCGCCGACCGCTCGCCGGGCGGTGCGTTCGAGACCGTTGGCAGGACGCAGGTCGATGGCGGGAGGCGGAGAAGCTTTTGAGCCAGCCGTTTCGCCACGCTGGCCTTGTCCGGTTCCGGGATTGCCCGCTCGGAGCGAGGATTCGCCGCGCTGTTCGGCGTTCTGCGTTGGAGCCCGGTCCGTTCCCGGCGGGCCGGTACCCTGGGCAAATGCCCCCGATGCGGCCAGCGCAAGTGCGGCCACCCCAAGACTGAATCTACACATTGGTTAACTCCTGCTCGCAATTCCAACGAGATGCAAGCCGGGGGGTTCCGCGGATATAGCTTGCAAACTCCCGCCAAAACCGCGGTTCAAGGGCTGCGGTAAAGCCGGGCTTCCGCTGCCCGGCGGCGGACCAGCCCCGCCAGCACCCGTCCGCCAGCGTGCTTCCAGCGCGCGAACTCGGCCGCGGCGCCGGCAAAATCGCCCGTGCGATGGCGGCGCAACAGGGTCGAGCGCGGCAAGGCGCCGGTGTTGTAGTGGAAGCTCGTCAGCGCATCGAACTGCTGCTGGCTGGTCGGAGCAAGGCCGATAGCGCGCGCCACTTCGGCGGCATAGCGTTCGAGATCGCGGGCCAGCCGCGCATCGCATTGCTCTTGCGACCAGACCGTGCCGGGGTTGATACCCGGTCCGGTGGCGCCCCAGCCGATGGTCCAGGGTACGCCGCCGCTGCCCGGATCGGGATAGGCTTCGATCATCCCGTCGCCGCGTCGCCTTGCGCAGCCCTCGAAGCGCTTGATCAACGCGATACCCTCGGGGCCGATGGCGCGCGGTCGGATTGGCGCCTCGCTCCCCGCATCATCGGTCAGCCCGAGGTCGATAGCGCGGTCGAGCGCCGCGACCTCGTCCGCCCGGAACCCGCGCCCGAGCATCCGTCGAACCGCATCGAAGACCGTCTTGCGTTGCATACTGCCACCTCTTTCCCAGCCGAATCGAGGCAGGAGAAGTAGGCAAAACCGCAGGCTGTAGGAAAATGATTTGTGCCGGGCGACCGGGTTGGAACGCAAAGAGCTCTGGCGACGTCGGCCCCCCAAAAAACCGAACGGGCGCCCGGATCGCTCCGGACGCCCCCCTCGGTGATTTCGGGCGCTTATCAGGCGCTGTAGTACATGTCGAACTCTACCGCGCAGGGCGTGGTCTCGAGGCGGATGACCTCTTCCCACTTCAGCTCGGCATAGGCGTCGATCTGGTCCTTGGTGAAGACATCGCCCTTGAGCAGGAATTCGTGGTCCGCCTCGAGCGCCTCGAGCGCTTCGCGCAAGGAGCCGCAAACGGTGGGCACGTCGGCCAGTTCGGCGGGCGGCAGATCGTAGAGGTTCTTGTCCATCGCCTCGCCCGGGTGGAGCTTGTTCTGGATCCCGTCGAGACCCGCCATCAGCAGCGCGGCATAGGCGAGATAGGGGTTGGCCATCGCATCGGGGAAGCGGAACTCGACCCGCTTCGCCTTCTCGCCCGCGCCATAGGGGATGCGGCACGAGGCCGAGCGGTTGCGCGCCGAATAGGCGAGCAGCACCGGCGCCTCGAAGCCCGGGACCAGGCGCTTGTAGCTGTTGGTCGTGGGATTGGTGAAGGCGTTCAGGGCCTTGGCGTGTTTGATGACGCCGCCGATGAAGAACAGGCAGTTCTCCGACAG
>JAHJPT010000001.1 GCA_018819685.1 Alphaproteobacteria bacterium | reverse complement strand
TCCGCCTTCTCGAGGCTGGAATGCACCCGCTTGCTCATCTTGCGCACCACTTTGGAGGCTAGGCTGCGCAGGCCGAGATACTCGCTGCTCGACACCATCCGCGCGAGATAGGCGGACAGTCCTCCCACCGGCGGGGCGATCGACATGTCGTTGTCGTTGAGGATCACCACCAGGCGATTGCCGGCCTGTTCGGCGTTGTTCATCGCCTCATAGGCCATTCCGGCGCTCATCGCGCCATCGCCGATCACCGCGATGCCGCGGCCTTTGCGGCCCTGCATCTTGTTGGCCATGGCGAAGCCCAGAGCGGCACTGATCGAGGTCGAGCTGTGCGCTGCGCCGAAGGGATCGTATTCGCTTTCGGTGCGCTTGGTGAAGCCCGACAGCCCGCCACCCTGACGCAGGGTGCGAATCCGGTCGCGTCTCCCGGTCAGGATCTTGTGCGGATAGCACTGGTGGCCCACGTCCCAGACCAGCCGGTCGGTCGGGGTGTCGAAGACGTAGTGGATCGCCACGGTGAGCTCGACCACGCCGAGCCCGGAGCCGAGATGTCCGCCGGTCGATCCCACCGCGTCGATCACCTCGTCGCGGAGCTCGTCCGAGAGCTGGCGCAATTGTTCCTTGCCGAGTTTGCGAAGATCGACAGGAAGATCGACCGTATCGAGCAGCGGCGTCGTGGGTTTCTGGCTCATAGGCTTAATGCCTTACACGCGGTTTCCACGCGTGTCGATGAACGGCTCAACCCATTCAGGCGGCGCAACTTTCGCACAATCCGCGCAGTTCCACCACTGGGCGCACCGCAGCGAAACCGGCGTCATGTCCTGCGGCGCGCAAGGCATCTGTCACGCGGCGGTCGTCGAGATGGCTGGCCTTCCCGCAATCGTCGCAGATCAGGAAGATGCAATCGTGGCGGCAGCCCGGATGGGTGTTGACCAGATAGGCGTTGGCGCTCTCGATCCGATTGGCGAGATTGGTGCGCACGAACAGGTCGAGAATGCGATAGACGCTGTTGGGGGCGACCCGCTTGCCGCGCGAGGCCGAGAGATTGTCGGCGATGTCATAGGCGGATGCGGGGCGTTCGTGGCTGGCGAGTTCCTCGAACACCGAGGCGCGCATTCCGGTCCATTGCTCGCCAGCGTCGGTCAGCGTCCGCTGCGCCGCAGCGGTCAGATCCTCGCCCGAATGCTCGGCGTGCTGATGTATCTGAGTGGCCATGCCGCCAAGGTAAGCCGGGCGGTTCCGGCTTGCAAGCTGGCAGGCGGTTCAGCCGGTCCTGAACTGCTTGCGGAACACGCCGGGATAGAGCCGCTCGAGCGCTGCCACCTTGGGCGCATCCCAGCGCTGGATATAAGGATGGCGCGGGTTCTTGGCTGCGAAATCCTGATGCGCGGCTTCGGCGGGGTAGAAGGTTTTCGCCGCCGCAATAACGGTCACGATCGGCGCGTCCCATTTGCCGCTCTGCTTCATCTGCGCGAGATAGGCCTTTGCCACCGCGCGCTGTTCGGCGGAGAGCGGCACCAGTTCGGCATTGTAATGCGCGCCGCGGTCGGGACCCTGGCGATTTTTTAGCGTCGGATCGGCGACGACCGAGAAGAAGATGCGCAACAGCTGGTCGTAGCGGATGACCTTGGGATCGTAGACCACCTTCACCGCTTCGACGTGGTCGGTGATCCCGCTCGACACCAGCTTGTAGCTCGCCTGGCGCTTGGTGCCGCCGTGATAGCCGGAAACGGCACTGCTGACGCCCTTCACATGGCTGAACACCGCCTCCACGCCCCAGAAGCAGCCGCCCGCGAAGATTGCGGTCTTGAGCCCCGAGCCTTCCTCTGCGGCGCGCGCGGCAGACGGGGCGGAAACCACCCGTTCGGCGGCGACCAGCGGCTGCTGGCAGGCCGAGACGGTGAAAACGAGTGCGGCGGCGAAGGGGAGTATCTTCCGCAAGTTACGCGAGCACGCTGGTGAGCGTTGCGTTGAGCTCTGGGTTGCTCAGCACCACGGCGAGGCCGCCGATCAGGAAGCCGAGTGCGAAGTTCAGGTAGATATTGCTGGAGGAGAGGGTCATGGCGAAGCTTTCTTCTGCTGCTTTCCCGATGGCCTACACCACTCCGGTTTGCCCCGGGGTTAATGCGGCTGTTGCCCTGCGTTCAGGCCCGGTATCAGTGGCGGAAGTGGCGCATTCCGGTGAAGACCATCGCGAGGCCCGCCTCGTCGGCCGCCGCGATGACCTCGTCGTCGCGGATCGAGCCGCCGGGCTGGATCACCGCGCTGGCGCCCGCCTCGACCGCGGCGAGCAGCCCGTCGGCGAAGGGGAAGAACGCGTCCGAGGCCACGGCGGAACCCTGCGTGCGCGGCTCGGCCCAGCCGTAGGTCTCCGCCGCCTCGCGCGCCTTGAGCGCCGCGATGCGCGCCGAATCGCGGCGGTTCATCTGGCCCGCGCCGATCCCCGCGGTCGCGCCGTCCTTGGCATAGACGATGGCGTTGGACTTGACGTGCTTGGCCACGGTCCAGGCGAAGAGGCAGTCGGCGAGCTCCCGCTCGGTCGGCGCGCGCCTGGTCACGGTCTTGAGCTGCGCCGCGGTGATCAGCCCGTCGTCGCGCGACTGCAGCAGCGCGCCCCCGGCGATGGTACGCAAGCTCATCCCGCCGCGCGCCGGGTCGGGCAGATCGCCGGTGAGGATCAAGCGCAGGTTCTTCTTCTTCGCGAACACCGCTTTCGCCGCATC
>JAHJPT010000054.1 GCA_018819685.1 Alphaproteobacteria bacterium | reverse complement strand
GGTAGCCGCGGCAATGAGCCGTCCGTGCTCCTCATCGGAAATACGCTCCCATCCGGCACGGGTCAGGCGCTCGAGCGGCCGGAACCGGACCTTGTACTGCATGCGCTCGGCGCCTTCGACCCAATAGCCCAGATAGACATAGGGCAGGCCGCGGGCGGCTGCGCGCCGCATATGGTCGAGGATGATAAACGTGCCAAGCCCAGAACGGTCCTCGTGCTCCGGGTCGTAGAAACTGTAGATCATCGACAGACCGTCACCCTGCTCGTCGGTGAGGCATGCGCCGATCAGGCGACCCGGTTGCGACCCTACACCCGGCTCCCTGTACTCGATCACGTAGCTGGAAACGGGGGTGTGTTCCACCATATCCGCAAAATCGCTCTCCTCCATCTGCGTCATGCCGCCACCCGGGTGGCGAACCGCGAGGTATTTCTGGAGAAGTTCGTACTGCTCCGGGGTTGCCCAGGGGCGGCATTCGGTGGTGACGATATCGCGATTGCGTTTCATCAGTCGCTTTTGCGAACTGGACGGCATGAATTCCTCGGCGACGACGCGGACCGACACGCAGGCCTGGCAGTCGAGGCAGCTGGGTCGATAGGCCACGGTCTGGCTGCGCCGAAAGCCAATCCGTCCGAGCGCCTCGTTGAGCTCATCCGCGTTCTCGCTGCGCAACTCGGTGAAGACTTTGCGCTCGCTTCGCCCCGGCAGATAGGGGCAAGGCGCAGGGGAAGTCACGAAGAAGCGGGGGAAGCGGATCGGGGCGGTCACTGTCTGCTCTTTCCTCTTGCCGGACGGGCCTCTTGCGAGATCGGCCCTCTTGCGGGATCGGGCGAATTAGCCTGCTTGAGGGGATTTATGCATCGTTCGCGGCGCCGTTAAAAGCTTCTTAACCACGAAAGAGCGATTTCCGGTCCCAAATCCCCGCCGCAGGTCCAGTTTGGGACAGGCCGGGGCCGATGGTCGGCAGACGGTTGGATTGTCAGTCGAGTTCGACCGCTCCCACCGAATAGCCCTTGGCCCGCAGCGCCTCGACCAGCCCGTCCAGTTGGGCGGCATCGCGCGCCTCGCATTCGATTTCGGTGAACAATCCTTTCGCCGGCAACGAGGTGAATATCCGCTGGTGGTGAATTTCCAGGATGTTGACATTGTGCGCGTCGAACACGCCCATCACCGCATAGAGCGCTCCGGGGCGATCCTGCAGCTGGATCTTGAGCCGCGCGATCCGTCCGGCCCGCGCCAGATCGCGCAGCAGAACATTGGCGAGCAGCCTGGTGTCGATGTTCCCGCCGCACAGGACCAGCCCGACCTTCTTGCCCCTGAATCGCTCGGGGTTTGCGAGTACGGCGGCGAGACCCGCCGCGCCCGCACCCTCCACCACCGTCTTCTCGATCTGCAGCAGCAGCGCCACCGCATGTTCGAGCGCCGGCTCGCTCACCAGCAGGATCTCGTCGACCAGCGCGGCGATGATCTGCGCAGTGAATTCTCCGGGCGCCTTGACCGCGATGCCCTCGGCCAGCGTGTCCCCGCCGCAGACCGCTTCCTCGCCGCGCAGTCTGGCATGCATCGACGGGTAGAGCTGCGCCTGCACGCCGACCATCTCGATGGCCGGATTGATCGCCTTGGCAACCGTTGCCATCCCGCTCATCAAGCCGCCGCCGCCGATCGGCACCACCAGGCAATCGAGATCGGGCTGCGCCTCGAGCATCTCGAGCGCCACCGTGCCCTGCCCCGCCGCGACATCGGGATGATCGAAGGGATGGACGAAGGTCAGGCCGCGCTCCTGCTCGAGCTCGCGTGCATGGGCATAAGCTTCGTCGAAAGTCTCGCCGAACAGCTCGACCTGGCCACCCACGCTCTCGGTCTGCATCACCTTTACCGTCGGCGTCGTCTTGGGCATGACGATGGTGACGGGCACGCCGAGCCGCGTGCCGTGATAGGACAGGCCCTGGCTGTGATTGCCCGCCGAAGCCGCTATCACCCCGCGCGACCTCCGCTCCTCGTCGAGCAGCAGCAGCGCGTTCAGCGCCCCACGCTCCTTATAGGCGGCAGTAAACTGCAGATTCTCGAACTTTAGCCAGATGTCGGCGCCCGCGATCTGCGACAGCGTGCGCGAATGCAGCATCGGCGTTTCGACCACCTGACCGGCGATACGCGCCGCGGCAGCGCGGACGTCTGCCAGCGTCAGTTGCTGGGTGGCGGGGCTATCGTCGGACCGGCTCATGCCCGCCGCCCTAGTGCGGGTGCCCTCGCCGCGCAATCGTGGAAAGGTCTTGCGGCTTCTCGGCTTTGCCGTAACCCTGGGGCCACGCATTTCCCCACCCAGCCAAGATTTCGGTACCTACGCATGATCCGCAGAACCTTACTCGCCTGTGCCGCCGCCCTTCTCGCCACCCCTGCCGCCGCCGATCAATTGATCGAGAACGTCGATGGCGTGCGGATCGACGAAGACGGCAGGATCGATCGCTTCACTGCGCTGCTGATCGACGACGGGGGTCGGGTCCAGGCTGTCTACGACCGCGACGAGGAGCGGCCCCGCGACGTCGATTACCTCCTCGATGGCGAGGGCCAAGTGATGCTGCCCGGCATGATCGATGCGCATCTCCATGTCATGGGCCTGGGCCTGGCGCAGCTCACGCTCGATCTGTCCGACACCAATTCGCTCGACGAGGCGCTGGCCAAGATCCGCCAATTCGCCGCCGACAACCCTGCGCGCCCGTGGATCCTGGGTCGTGGCTGGAACCAGGAGAAATGGGGCCTGGGCCGTTTCCCCACCGCCGCCGAGCTCGACAGCGCAGTCTCCGATCGCCCCGTCTGGCTGCAGCGGGTCGATGGCCACGCTGCCTGGGGTAACACCCGCGCGCTCGAAGCGGCGCAGATCACCGAAGCGACGCGCGATCCCGCGGGCGGCCGGGTCGAGCGGTTGCCCGGCTCGCGCGTTCCGTCCGGCGTGTTCGTCGATGCGGCGGAAGAGCTCGTCCAGCGCGTGGTTCCCGCCCCGCGCCCGGCGGAGCGCGACCTCGCTTTCCAGCGCGCGCAGGAAGTGCTCCATTCGATGGGCGTCACCGCAGCTGCGGATATGGGCACCACGATCGAGGACTGGCAGACCTTCCGCCGCGCCGGAGACAGCGGTCGGCTGACCCTGCGGATCATGTCCTATGCGACCAGCGCGGACACGATGGAGCTGATCGCCGGAGCGCGCCCGACCCCATGGCTCTACGAAGACAAATTGAAGCTCAACGGGGTGAAGCTCTATCTCGACGGGGCGCTGGGTTCGCGCGGCGCCTGGCTCAAGCAGCCCTATGCCGACGATCCGGGCAACACCGGCCTGCCGCTGATGAGCCAGGCACAATTGCGCAACATACTCGTGCGCGCATCCAACGGCGAGTTCCAGGTCGCCGTGCACGCCATCGGCACCGCCGCCAATGCCGATGCGCTGAGCGCGGTCCACGAGATCGCGGACAGCTTCCCCGGTGACCGGCGTTGGCGGATCGAGCACGCGCAGATCGTCGATCCGGCGGACATTCCGCTGTTCGGCGAGCATGGCATCATCGCCTCGATGCAGCCGGTCCATCAGACGAGCGATCGCACCATGGCCGAAGCGCGGCTGGGTCCGGATCGCCTCGACGGCGCCTATGCCTGGCGCAGCATCGCCGCTACCGGCGCGCCGCTCGCCTTCGGATCGGACGCACCGGTCGAATCGCCTGATCCCTTCGCCGGTCTGGCTGCCGCATTCACCCGCACCGATGCCGCCGGCCAGCCGTTCGGCGGCTGGCGTCCCGAGGAAACAGTGAACCGCGAGGAGGCGCTGGCAGCCTTTACTAAAGACGCGGCCTACGCTGGCTTTGCCGACGGTCGCTTCGGGCGACTGGTCGTCGGCGAACGCGCGGATTTCTTGCTGGTGGATCGCGATCCGCTGCTGGCGCCCCCCGAGGAACTGCGCAAAACGCGCGTCTTGCAAACCTGGATCGGCGGCAGGCCGGTCTATCAAGCGGAATGATTGCGCCTCGCGCTCTAGCCGCGATGGATTCGTGTCTATAAGAGGCGGGTTGCGGGCGTTTAATGTTCTGGCAACCACTGCTCGTCTAGGCGCGCCCGTTCGTGCGAAGATCATGGTGGGTGATACTTCGCGGAATATCTGTTCGGAAGGCGGCTTCGAGCTCCTTTCGTATACTCGTAATGACAAAGGTTCGTTGCATGGTTCGTAAACTACTGATCGCCGGAGCCGCCGCTTCCCTGATCGCCGGCCCGATCGCCGCGCGGGAAACCGCCGGCAACGCCCGCCAGACCGCGCCTGTTTCGGGCGAAAGCGAACTTGGCGGCAATTCGCCGCTCATCTACCTCATCGGCATCGCCGTTGTGGCCGCTTCGATCGTGTTTCTTTCCGAAGACGACGATCCGGTAAGCCCCTGATTCGCAAGCCCGGTTAGCCCCGGACAATCGTTTCACCCCGCCTGCAATTCTCGCCTCCCGGAGGATGATTGCCGGCCAGATTTATTGTTGCACTAGCGTAAGAGTTCACCTAAGGACCCCCTGAACGAGACAGGTATAGTTCTCGCAAGGAGATTGATAATGAAGTTCCGTTTTCTCGCAGCAGCAGCCGCTGCCGCAACCATGGCCGCTGCTCCGGCGATCGCCGCCGACCGCGTTTCCGCTCCGATCGAGGGTGAATCCGAAATGGCCGGTGGCGTTTCGCTCATCGTCGCTCTGCTCGCCGCTGCCGCGGTCATCGGCGGAATCCTGATCGCCGCCGACAATGGCGACGACGACGCCGTCAGCCCGTAAGCGACTGCGACATTCGGAATAACGAAACGGGGCCTTTCGGCCCCGTTTTTTTGTGCCTGGCGTTGATGCGAAGGGGCGTGTCGATTGCCGATCAAGGCAGGAACGGAGGGTGCAATGAACCTCGCTGCTGCACACGCCGATGAGCAGCCAGTAAGAGCAGGGCTCAAAGCTCTATTCGCTCGCCGCGTCCTCGGCAGCGGCAGTTCTCCGGTCGAAGATGCGCATGAGCAACAGCGAACCTTCGAACAACAGCAGGAGGGGAACCGCGAGCAGCAGCTGCGATCCAGGATCGGGGGGGGTAATTATCGCCGAGATCGCAAGCACGAGCACGATGATGTAGCGGCGAGCGCCGACCAATTGCGCGCGGGTAACGATTCCGGCGCGGTGGAGCAGCAGCAGCAGCACCGGGAGCAGGAAGCTGATCCCGAAGGCGAGGATGAACTGCATGACGAGGCTGAGATAGTCGTTCGCGCTTGGCAGCGCCTGGATCGTCAGTCCGCCGGCTTCGCCCTCGAACCCTAGAAACCACCGGAATGCGGTCGGCATGACGACGAAATAGGCCAACGATGCGCCCGCCGTGAACAGCAGCGGCGTGGCGAGCAGAAACGGCAGGAACGCGCGCTTCTCCTTGGCATAGAGCCCGGGCGCGATGAACGCCCATAACTGGTTGGCAATGATCGGGAAGCTGATGCAGAAGGCTGCGAAGAGCGAAACCTTCAGCTCTACGAAGAACACTTCGTAAAGCTTTGTGAAGATCAGCTGCCCCTGATCGCCCTGAAACGCACCCTTTAGCGGCTGGATCAGGAAGCCGAGAATCTGGTCCGCGAAATAAAGGCACACGCCGAACGCCACCGCCAGCGCGAGTACGCAGCGAACCAGCCGCCCCCGCAGTTCGACCAAATGGTCCAGCAGCGGAGCCTGACTCTCGTCGATATCCTTCATCACGGGGCTCAGCCGTCCTTCTTCGGGGCCGCCGGATCGAGCGGCAGTGAGGGCTGGTCATCATCGCCCGCTCCGGTTTCGCCGGCGTGGGTGGCTGAGGCTGCGGGCTTCGCACGGGCTATCGCCGCTTCGGCGCGGGCATCGTAGTCGTCGGCTGGCGCTGGCGGACCGTTGCTTTGGGGCGTCTGGTGCTGCGGGCGCGGCTCCATCGCCGCGGGGGCATCGCTGCCGGAGGTGTCGGCCATGATGCGCGCGTTGCGTTCGCGCCATTCCTTCTCGGCATCCTCGAGTTCCGCCTCGCGGATCATCGTGTCGATCCCGCTGCGGAAATGCGCCGACATCCTGCGCATCTTGCCGATCCAGCGCCCTGCTGTCCGCAGGGCGTGCGGCATGTCTTTCGGGCCGATCACCAGGATCGCGACGATCACGATCACCAGCAGTTCGCTGGCACCGATATCGAACATGGCGTCAGTCCTTCAGGCCGTTATTCAACGCCCGGATTCGGAACGGTCGGCAGCTTTGGTTTCGACCGCGGTTTCGCCTGCCGGCTTGGCTTCGTGCGCGGGACCCTCGATTCGCGGAGACGGACCGTCCGAGGCTTTTTCTTCCTCGTTCATTCCCTGTTTGAAGCTTTTGATTCCCTTACCGAAATCCCCCATCATCTCGGAAATTCGTCCACGTCCGAACAGGACCAGGATGACAAGAGCGATGATGATGAGCTGCCAGGGGCCGAGCGACATGGGATTACCTTTTCGTAGCGTTGCGCCCCATATAGACATTGCGAGCGGTTCGCGCCAGTCAGGCTTCGCTGCCCTCGTTCTCCTGCGCCCCGGTCTGACCGGCCTCCGACGGGCCGTCCACCTCGCCCTCGCCGATCAGCGCGTCATAGGCATCCTCGACCGGATCGAGGAGGCCGGTGGCGCGCAGTTCGTCGATGCCGGGCAGATCGCGGCGGCTGGCGAGCCCGAAGTGGTCGAGGAACTCGGGCGTCGTGGCATAGATCGTCGGACGACCGGGCACCTCGCGGCGACCAGCGATTTTCACCCAGCCCGCCTCCATCAGCACGTCGAGCGTTCCGCCCGAGGTCTGCACTCCGCGGATTGATTCGATCTCGGCGCGGCTGACCGGCTCGTGATAGGCGATGATCGCAAGTACCTCGGTGGCCGCACGGCTGAGCGTGCGGCTCTGCTCGCGTTCGCGCCGCAGCAGATGCGCGAGATCGGGCGAGGTCTCGAAGTGCCAGCGTCTGCCGCGCTCCACCAGCCGCACCCCGCGTTCGGCATAGTGCTCCGCCAGGTCGCACAGGCTGGAGCGGATCTCTGCGAGGGGAGCATCGCCCAAAAATCCCGCCAGCGCCTCGGCGCTCATCGGCTCATCGGCAGCGAACAGTGCCGCCTCCACCCCGCGCGTCAGATCGTCCATGGTCATGGCTTGATGCGGCGCAGCCGCAGCGGCCCAAAGATCTCGTCCTGTGCCAGTTCGGCCCGCCCCATCTTCGCCAGTTCGAGCGCGGCGACGAAGCTGGATGCCAGCGCCGAGCGGCGCAGCCGCGGTTCTGCGTGCGGCGGAAGGAATTCGCGCAACTCCAACCAGTCGAGCGTCACTCGGAGCATCGCCGAAACCCGGGCGAGCGCGCTGTCGAGCGACATCACCGGGCGATCGCGCACCATATGAACCGCGGGCGCGGTGCGCGCCTTGACCCGACCATAGGCCTCGATGAGCGCGTATTGGTCGCACCTCCAACGCGTCCGATGCTCGATCCGCAACCCTTCGGGGGCGCCGCGCAGGAACACGTCGCGCGCCAGCCGATCGCGCCCCATCAGCCGCGCCGCCGCCTCGCGCATCGCCCCCAGTCGCTGAAGCCTCAATTGCAGCTTGAGCGCCAGCTCCTCGGCGGACGGCTCCTCCTGCTCTTCCTTGGGCAACAGCAGCGAGGATTTGAGATAGGCCAGCCATGCGGCCATCACGAGGTAATCGGCCGCCAGTTCGAGTTTCAGCGCTTCGGCCTGTTCGATATAGTCGAGATATTGATCGACCAGCGCGAGGATCGAGATCTGCCGTAAATCGACCTTCTGTCGCCGCGCGAGATCGAGCAGGAGGTGGAGCGGCCCGGCCCAGACATCGAGGTCGAGATAGAGCGCATCACCATTCTCCTGCCGCCGATCCGCCGAACTCTCGGTCCAGGCGTCGGCCTCCGCCGTCCCCTGATCGGAACTATCCGGCAGATCCAGGAGCAGCCCTTCCTGGCTCACCCGGCATCCTCGGCAATGGACAGTAATGCGTCGCGCTTGGCGATCAGCTCGTCGCGATCCAGGCTGTCGGGCGGTTCTCCGATGACATCGTGGACGCGCTCGAGCCGTTGCAGGCCGGACGCGGACATCGCGCCGCAGCGCTCGGCGATGCCGGTCATGTCGTCCATCTTCGCCCAGCAATTGAGCACCACATCGCACCCTGCCGCGAGCGCTTTTTCCGCACGCTCGGGGATCGAGCCCGCAAGCGCTTCCATATCGATATCGTCGGTCAGCAGCAGGCCGTCGAAGCCGATCCGCCCGCGGATAATGTCCTGAATTATGATCGGCGACAGGGTCGATGGCCGCTCGGCATCCCAGGCGGTGAAAAGCAGGTGGCCGGTCATCCCCAGCGGGGTGCGGTTGAGCCGGATGAAGGGCGCGAGGTCGTGCGCGAGTTCTTCATCGCTTACCGTCACCGTCGGCATTTCCTTGTGAGTGTCGACCACCGAGCGGCCGTGGCCGGGCATGTGCTTGATGCAGCCGAGCACACCTGCCTTGGCAAACCCGTCGAGGATCGCCCGGCCCAGCGCCGCGACCTGCATCGGTTCGTGCCCCAGCGCGCGATCGCCGATCACATCATGGGCACCGGGTTGCGGCAGGTCGAGCGGCGGGTGGAAATCGACCGTGATCCCCACGTCCGCCAGTTCGAGCGCAAGCGCATGGGCGTTGAGCCGCGCCGCCTCGATCGCACTGGCAGGCGCGATCCGGTAGAGCCGGTCGAACACCGCCCCGGGCGGAAAGGCACTCCATTCGGGGGGCTTCATCCGCGCGACCCGCCCGCCTTCCTGGTCGATGCCGATGAACAGCTTGTCTCGGCCATGCAGGGTTCGCAGGTCGTCGGTAAGCGCGCGCAATTGGCTGCGAGTCCCGCAATTGCGACCGAACAGGATGTATCCCACCGGATCGGCCTCGGTGAAGAAGGCGCGCTCTTCGTCGGTGAGGGCAAGGCCGGAAATGCCGAAGATCGCAGGTGTCATGGCAATGGAATCGCAGTTTCACGCTGCTTTCGCAAGCGAGCCCTCCAGCTGCATGTGGAAATCGCCAAGCGGAGTCGACGGTGCTCCCCTGCGCCCTTGCTCTATTTGACCGTGCAGGGCAGCCCGTCGTTCTTGAGCGCCTGACACATGCGCCGCGCGGAGGCCGCATCGCCGGCCGCAGCCTGGAGCCGGAACACGGTCCCGATATCGGCACGTCCCTCGACGATGCGGTAGTCGACTCCGGAAAGGACTTCGGTCTGGCGCGTGAGAGTGCGCCAGCCGGCTTCGGCATCCGCGCGGTTCGAATAGGCGCCGACCTGGACCGCAGTGCCCGTCGGCAGCGCTCCCGAACGCGGGGGAGCCGGTTCGTTCGCAGCTTCTGCGCTCGGGGCCGCTTCGCTCGGCTGCGGTTCGGGCTCGGGGGTGGCCGGCAGCGTGGCCAGACGACCCTCGCGGGTCTGGCCCTCGCCCACCGCAAAGCTGGTGTCGCCGGTTCCCGCGAAGGTCTTGCCGCCCTCGTCCTCGGGTCGGACCCGATAGGGTTCGGCCGGCGCTGCGATCAGCGAGCCATCCGGCTCCGGGCCGCCGACCGCGCGACTGGTGAACCACCAGATCCCGCCGACGATGAGCCCCAGCGCCACGATCATCAGCAAGCCGATACCGATCAGCCTGGTGGTGTCGAAACCGTGTTCGTGCTCGTCCTCGTCGTCGACCGATTCCAGCCAGGGCAGGCTTTCGCCTTCCCTGCCGAGATCGAACTCTTCGCCCGGATCGCTTTGCGTATGTCCGTTTTCGCCCGCAGTCACCCGACGCCCCCTACATTTCCTCGGCTACATTGCCTCGACGGCCTCGACGCCCAATATGGCGAGACCATTGCGGATCACCTGCCCGACTTGCGTCGCCAGGAACAGCCGCGCTCCGGTCAGTGTCTCATTGTCGGACTGGATCATCCGCAGCGAGGGATCGTCGTTACCCGCGTTCCAGAAGCTGTGGAAGGCACTGGCGAGATCGTTGAGGTAGAAGGCGATGCGGTGCGGCTCGCGCGCCTGGGCGGCGGCTTCGACCATGCGCGGGAACTGCGCCGCCTCGCGGATCAGCGCGAGATCCGCCTCGGTCAGCAGTTCCAGCCCAGCGGGGGACGGTGCCAGCCCCTGTTCCGCCGCCTTGCGCAGGGTCGAGTGAATGCGCGCGTGGGCATATTGCACGTAGAAGACCGGATTGTCCTTGGACGCCTCGACCACTTTGGCGAAGTCGAATTCCATCTGCGCATCGGGCTTGCGGGTCAGCATGGTGAAGCGGACCACATCCTTGCCGACTTCCTCGACCACATCGGCGATGGTGATGAAATTGCCGCTGCGCTTGGACATCTTCACCGGTTCGCCGGCACGCATCAGCTTTACCATCTGGACCAGCTTGACGTCGAAGGGCACATCGCGCCCCGCGCCCCTGGTCAGCGCGGCGACTGCGGCGGTGATCCGCTTGACCGTGCCGGAATGATCCGCCCCCCAGATGTCGATCAGCGCATCGGCGGTTTCCGCCTTCTGGAAATGATAGGCGAGATCGGCGCCGAAATAGGTCCATTTGCCGTCCGACTTGCGGATCGGCCGATCCTGGTCGTCGCCGAACTCGGTGGAGCGAAACAGCGGCAGCTCGACCGGCTCCCAGTCTTCCGGAGGCGCCTTGCCCTTGGGTGCCTCGAGTTCGCCGTCATAGACCAGATCCTGCGCACGTAGCCAGGCCTCGGCCTCGGCGGGCTTGCCCGCCGCCTGCAACGCGGCCTCGGAAGAGAACACGTCGTGATGGATGCCCAGCTGCGCGAGATCGGCGCGGATCATCTCCATCATCGCGGCGACCGCAGCCGTGCGGAATTGCTCGAGCCACTCCGCTTCAGGGGCATCGCGGTAGCGGTCGCCATATTCCTCGGCCAGCCGGCTGCCGATCGGCTTGAGATAGTCGCCGGGATAGAGCCCCTCGGCGATGGTCCCGATATCCTCGCCCAGCGCCTCGCGATAGCGCAGATGCGCCGAGCGGGCGAGCACCTCGACCTGCCCGCCGGCATCGTTGACGTAATACTCGCGGATCACCTCGTGCCCGGCAAAGGCGAGCAGCCCGCATAGCGCATCGCCCACCACCGCACCGCGGCAATGGCCCATATGCATCGGCCCGGTCGGATTTGCGGAAACGAATTCGACGTTGACGCGGGTGCCGCTGCCCTTGGCCGAACGGCCGTAATCCTCGCCCAGCGCGGCGATAGTGGCGAGTTCGCGCAACCACACGTCCTGCGTCAGGCGAATGTTGATGAAACCCGGCCCGGCGATGTCGAGCGCCGTGATCTCCGGGTCGCGCTCCAGATGCGCGACGATCTTGTCCGCGAGCGCGCGGGGATTGCTCCGCGCCTGCTTGGCCAGCACCATCGCGGCATTGGTCGCCAGATCGCCATGCGCCGGATCGCGCGGCGGTTCGACCGCGACATTGCTGCGGTCGCTCTCGGGCGGCAGATCGCCTTCCATCTCGAGCGCGTTGAGCACCGCGTCGATCTTGGCGGCGTAATGGGCGTGGAGGGTCTGTGTGTCGGTCATGTCTCGGCCAGGCTGCGCGCCCGCGAGGAACGCGTGTGGATCGAACCCTTGGATGCCGGCGCACCGCCGCAGCGGCGCCGCCATGCGCTCTAGCGGGTCGCGTTGTAGGCGAGTTGCTCTTCGGTCAGCTGGAAGCCGACCAGCAGCTCGAAAGTGGCGCGCTCGATTGCGGCGCGAACGGTGGGATCGGCCAGCGGATCGAGCGCGGCATCGGGGTCGCCCGGTTCGCGCCGGCGGGTGATCTGCTCGCGGATATCCGCGGGCAGGGTCGCTTCGCCGCGATCGACATAGGCGCCGGCAGTGGCACGGGCGGTCGCCCGGGCTTCGCCGTCCGCGAAAGTCAGGGTCACCGTGCCGACCTGCTTGGTGACCACCGCGCTGCCGCCACGCAGAACGGTAGAGAAATAGGGCAGCGTGACCTGACGGGCCCCGCGCGTGTCGCTGCGACGCGCGACCACGTCGAAAGCGGCCTCGGAATAGATCCGCTCGCCGGTCTCGTTGCAGGTGGCGCGCAGATTGGTGATCGTCGCGGTCACGTCGATATCGCTCGCCAAGCGCGATTCCGGATCGCGGAACACGGTCATGTCGCCGGTGTAGTCGGGAATGCCGACCGCCGGGCAAACGCTTCGCACGGCGGTGATCCCGACGCCCTGATCGACCACGAGATTGCCTTCGCTTGCGCAGGCGGCAAGGCCGAGGCCGAGGGCGATCGCGGAAAACTGGCGGAAACGGAAAGTCATGCGTGTCGTATCCCTCGAAATCCTATGGTCGCATCCCCTAGCGAGGGCGCGCGCAAAGCGCTAGGGGGAGGCTTATGAATGCCCCCTTGCAACCCGCCAGCCTCAAGCCGACGCTCACGCTGCTCATCGCCGCCCCGCGCGGCTTTTGCGCCGGGGTCGACCGCGCCATCGAGATCGTCGAGCGCGCGCTCGAGAAATACGGCGCGCCAGTCTATGTCCGCCACGAGATCGTCCACAACCGCTATGTGGTCGAGGGGCTGAAGGCCAAGGGCGCCATTTTCGTCGAGGAACTCGACGAGGTTCCAGACGACATGCCGGTGGTGTTCAGTGCGCATGGCGTCCCCAAGGCAGTCCCGGCCGAGGCGGAGCGGCGCAAGCTGCTCTATGTCGACGCGACCTGCCCGCTGGTGAGCAAGGTTCATCGCCAGGCCGAACGCCAGATCGAGAAAAACCGCCATATCCTGTTTATCGGCCATTCCGGCCATCCCGAGGTCATCGGGACGATGGGGCAGGTGCCCGAAGGCCAGATGACGCTGGTCGAAGCGGTCGAAGATGTCGCAGGACTTCCCTTCACCGCGCAGGACGAGCTCTCCTATCTAACGCAGACGACGCTGTCGGTGGATGATACCGCACAGATCATCGCCGCATTGGAGGCACGCTTTCCGCACATCCAGGGACCCAAAGCGGAGGATATCTGCTACGCCACCAGCAATCGCCAGGCTGCGGTCAAGCAGATCGCGCCCGCCAGCGATCTGGTGCTGGTGATCGGCTCGCCCGCGTCATCGAACTCGCTTCGTCTGGTCGAGGTTGCCGAGCGG
>JAHJPT010000053.1 GCA_018819685.1 Alphaproteobacteria bacterium | reverse complement strand
GCCGCCAATCTCGACGTGCGGCTGGCGCAATCCGAGATCGACAAGCTGGCGCTCTATCTCGATGCCAGTCCGCAATCTCCGAAACAGGTCGATTCCGCCGCGCTCGACGCGATCGGCGCGGTGAGCGACGAGGACGGCTTCATGTCGCTGGTCAATGCGGTGCTCTCGGGCGACCAGCCCAAGCTCGCGGGCGAGATGGTGCGGATGCGCGAGATGGCGCTCAACCCGGTGGGGCTTCTGCTCGCTTTCGAACGACGCGCGGCGCAGCTGGCGCGGATCGCGGCGCGGCTGGGACCGCGCGGCTCGTTCGACGACCTGGGCAAGGGCGAGAAGGCGCAGCTGGGCATCTTCTTTCGCGAGGAGCGCGAGATCCGCAACCAATACGCCTATTGGCGCGGGCCGCGGCTCGACCGGCTGACTTCGCGGCTGGTCGAGCTGCACCGCGAATTGCTCGCCAACAGCCAGGCGGCGCATCTCCTGCTTGCGCAGGCGCTGACCGGAATGGCGCGCCGGCCCGCGCGGCGTTAAACCGGATCAGTTCGCGCAATCAGTTTTCAGGGACCGCGAAGGTCCCGCTGACCCGTCCGCCGTCGCCGGTGGTGGTTTCGCCCGCCACTCCGGACGACCCGCTGGCGCTCCCATCGACGCTCGCCACGCCGCTGACCAGATCGATCACCAGCCGCCCGCCGTTGAGCGTGTCGTTACCGCGCCGGAGCCGGACGTCGCCCGCCAGCGTGATGATCCGGCGGTTGAAATCATAGACCGCGGTGTTGCCCGAGGCGATCTCGTTGCCGCGCCGCACATTGACCCCGCCGGTCGCCATGATCCGCTGGATGCGCAGCGTTCCGCTGTCGCTGTAATTGACCAGCGTACGCGCCGCAGTGAGCCGCAGTCCGGCCTGCTCGATCACCACGTCGCCCGACAGCACCACGCGGTTCTGGCGATCCTGCAGTTCGATCCGGTCGGCGGCGTAATTCACCGGCGCGTTGGAATTGTGCCCGGCGATGGCCTGGGCGTTGAGCTGGATGCCTGCCATCAGCGCGAGCGTCGCGGCGAAGCCGCCGATCAGCCAGCGGCGGGCGGTCGGAACGAGATCGGTCATCATGGCATCCTCAACTGGCCCGGCACCATCCGCAGCCGGGCATCGCCGACCAGCGCGACGGTCCGCGCCGCGAGATCGACTTCGAGACGATTGGCGGAGAAGGTCCCCGCAGGAATGGCTCCCGAGACGCCGTCGCGGCCGACCACGCGCCTGGTGTCGAGATCGATCAGGACGTCGCGCAGCAGCATGCGATAGCCATCCGCCGCGATCATCCGCATCGTTCCGGGCACGATCATGGTCTCGGCGTCGATGTCATAGGCGCCCCCGCTGGCATCGATCACCGCCGGGCCTTCGGGGAGCAGCAGTCGCGCTTCCATATCCGCCATCCGGACGATGCCCTCGAGGCTGGATTTCTGCACCGCCTCGCCGGCTGTCACCGAAAAGGGGCGGCTGCGGTCGTCCTGGCCGCGATACATGGCGTTGTCGACGCGCAGCCGCTCGTCGATGACCGCCACCTTGTTGCGGTCGAGCAGAAAGCTGACTTCGCCGCGCGGGCTGAGCGGAGTGATCACCATCAGCGCCGCGACCACTCCGACGCCGAGCGGCAGCGCGCGTGCGAGAAAGCCGACCAGCCGGTCGTGCGAGCCGCCGGGCGCGGCGAAATGCTGGCGCCTGCTGCGCAGGGCCGCTGCTCGCCTGGTCTCTCTGCGCTTCTCGGGTCGGGGAGTGGAGACCATGCGCTGCGACCTCAGGCGTGGCTGAAGATGTCGTGCTCGGGCCAGCCGGCGATGTCGAGCCGCGCACGGGTGGGCAGGAAGTCGAAACAGGCCTGCGCCATTTCGCTGCGCCCTTCGCGCTCGAGCCGCTTTTCCAGCTCCTCGCGCAGGCGGTGGAGATAGCGCACGTCGGACGCCGCATAGTCGCGTTGCGCCTCGCTCAGCACCGGGCCGCCCCAGTCGGAGCTCTGCTGGTGCTTGGAGAGATTCTCATTGAGCAATTCGTCGACCAGGTTCTTGAGCCCGTGGCGGTCGGTGTAGGTGCGCACCAGCTTGCTGGCGATCTTGGTGCAGAACACCGGCGCGGCCATCACACCGAGATAATATTCGATCGCCGCGAGATCGAAGCGCGCGAAATGATAGAGCTTCACCCGGTCGGGATCGGCGAGAATGGCCTTGAGATTGGGCGCGTCGTAGCTGCTGTCGGGGCCGAAGCGGACCAGATGCTCGTCCTTGCCGCCATCGCTGATCTGGACGAGGCACAGCCGGTCGCGCGGCGTGACGAGCCCCATGGTTTCGGTGTCGATGGCGATCGCACCCGCGCCGAGCACATCGGCCGGGAGGTCTTCTTCGTGGAAATATGCAGTCATATGGGGTCGGGCCTTAGGCGCATTGGGGATTGGTGGAAAGGGCTGCTGGCGAGCCTGACCGGGCCGGCCTAGCATGGCGGCGATGAACGATAGCGATCTGTCCGGAAGCGGGGTGCCCCAAAGCTGGCGCGATGTGCTCGAACCGGTGCTGGCGGGCGACGAGTCGCGGAGGCTGGGCGGCTGGCTGCGCGCCGAGGAGGCGGCTGGCAAACCGATCTACCCCCCGCGCGGTAGCCGCTTGCGCGCGCTCGAGCTGACCGAGCGCGAGGCGGTCAGGGTCGTGATTCTCGGGCAGGATCCCTATCACGGACCGGGTCAGGCGATGGGGCTGAGCTTCTCGGTGCCCGACGGCGTGCGCGTGCCGCCCAGCCTCGCGAACATCTACAAGGAACTGCGCGCCGACCTCGGACTGGAAATCCCGCCGCATGGCGATCTGACGCCCTGGGCGCAGCGCGGCGTGCTGCTGCTCAACACCACGCTGACGGTCGAGGCAGGGCAGGCGGGCAGCCATGCCGGGCGCGGCTGGGACGCGGTCACGGATGCAGTGGTCGCCGCGGTAGCGCAGGCTGAGCGCCCGAGCGTGTTCGTGCTGTGGGGCGCACATGCGCAGAAGAAGGCGACGCGGCTCCCCGAACTGGCCGAGGGGAGCGATGGCCGCCATCTGGTGCTGCGCAGCCCGCACCCCAGCCCGCTTTCGGCGCACCGCGGCTTCTTCGGCTCGCGGCCTTTCAGCAAGGCCAATGCCTTTCTCGATCAGGCGGGGCGCGGGGCGATCGACTGGCGCCTGCCGATCACGGGAGGTCCGGCCTAGAACGCCGTCACCAGCCGCAGCCCGCCCAGCAAGGCCTCATCGCGGGGGGCGATGGCGCTGTCGATCAGCTGGAGATTGGCGGTGAGGCGGAAGGTCTCGTTCAGACCGATCGTATAGAAGGCTTCGACGCCCTCCTCGTCCTCCAACGGGACGCGCGCGGCCAGCGCGTCGACCAGCCCGTCGGTGAGCGAATAGCGGAACCAGCCCAGCCCGAAGCGGTCCTGCGGGCGGCCCGGCGGATTGCCCGCGATCCCCGCTTGGGCGCTGACATCGAGAAAGGTCGGATCGCCCGCCGAGAGATAGACCTGCCCGAACACGCCTATGCCCCCCGCCGGATCGCGCGGACCGCCGACGAGATATTGGCTGGCGGCGAGGATGGCGGCGAATTCGCCGCGGCTCTCGCCGAAGCCCGAGCCGGGTGCCGGGATCAGCACCGGGGGCAGGGCGCGGCTGCTGATCCCGCGGCGGGTGCTGGCGGCGAGCTTGAGCGCGTAATAGCCCTGCCTGCCTGCGATGGTAGCGGGCACGGTGACCGAAGCCAGCGCGCCGACCCCGTCCTCGAACAGCGTCGGAATCCCGCTGCGGCGCGAGGCGAGATTGGGGTCGAACACCCACAGCCGGAACAGGGCCTTTTTCGTCGGCACGGTAAGTAGCGCGCCGACCAGCGAGCCGGGAACGATGGCGCTGGGCGGGAGCGCGAAGGCGAGGTTCTGGAATCCCTCGATCCCGCCGCCCCCGGTGATCGGCAACTGCGCCGAGAGGTCGAAGACATTGACCTTGCCGACGGTCAGCGAAGCGCCGCTGCGCCAGGTCTTGGTGAGATTGGCCGAGAGGTCGAACTGCTCGCCCTCGCTGGCGGGATAGAACAGCGCGCTGTTGGTCGGCAGCAGCCCGATCTCGCCATTGCTCGATTCGCCCGCTCGGAGTTCGGGATGGATGTGCAGCGCGAAGCTGTCGTCGAGCCCGAACAGGCTCCCTTTCAAATCGACATAGGCATCGAGCTTGAGCCCGTATTGCGCATCGCTGGTCGAACCGCCCGATAGCGGCAGATCGACGAACTGCGCCGCGACGAGCTTGATGGAGGCGGGGTCGGGTACGCTCTGCGCGCTGCTGGCGGGTTGCTCGAGCTGCGGCGAAGGGGCCGGTTCGGGATTCGCTTGCGGGTCGGCAGGCGCCCGGCCTTGCGCGGCAGCGCTTGCTTCGATTCCTCCCCCTAGCGCCAGGCCCAGAACGGCCAGCGCGAACCCCCAGCGTCGCATTGCGTCCCTCCCCGTGTCGGGTCGGGCCATTATCGCCCTCGTCCCGAACGATCGAATCTAAACGAGCGCCGCCAATTGGCAAGCGGGTGGCACCGATTCGGAGGTACAGCCCTCAGCGCGGCAGTTCGCTCGCTCCCATCAGCGCCTCGTCCACCGCGCGGGCGCATTGGCGGCCCTCGCGGATTGCCCAGACCACCAGGCTCTGGCCGCGACGCATGTCGCCGCAGGAATAGACCCCCGGCTCGTTGGTGGCATAATCGCTGGTATCGGCGGCGACCGCGCCGCGATCGTCCAGCGCCACCCCCGCCCTGTCGAGCAACCCGCGCTTCTTGGGCCCGGTAAAGCCCATCGCCAGCAGGATCAGGTCGGCGGGCAGGGTGAAGCTGCTATCGGGCACTTCGGTAAACTTGCCGCCGTCCCATGCGATCCGGACGCATTCCAGTCCCGCGACGCTGCCGTTCTCGGCGATCACGCGCTTGGTCAGCACGCCCCAGTCGCGGTTCGCGCCTTCCTGATGGCTCGAGGAGGTGCGCAGCTTGAGCGGCCAGTCGGGCCAGGTAAGCGCCTTGTCCTCGCGTTCGGGCGGCTGCGGCATGATTTCGAGCTGGGTGACGCTCTTGGCTCCCTGGCGGTTGGAGGTGCCCACGCAATCCGACCCGGTATCGCCGCCGCCGATCACCACGACATGCTTGTCCTTGGCCGACAGGGTCCCGCGGGGCGCGGCGCGCAATTCGTCGTCTCCGGCATTGCGCTTGTTCTGCTGGGTGAGGAATTCCATCGCCAGCCGCACGCCGGGCAGTTCGGCACCGGGAATCTGCAAATGCCGCGGTTCTTCCGCGCCCCCCGCCAGCACGACGGCGTCGAAATTGTCCTGCAGCGCCTTGAAGCTGATCTCGACCCCGACCTCGGCTCCGGTGCGGAAATGGACGCCCTCGGCTTCCATCTGCACCGCGCGGCGGTTGATGTGCTGCTTACCCAGCTTGAAATCGGGGATGCCGTAACGCAGCAGCCCGCCGATCCGGTCGCTCTTCTCGAACACGGTCACCGCATGGCCCGCGCGCGCGAGTTGCTGGGCGCAGGCGAGCCCGGCCGGCCCGCTGCCGATCACCGCCACCGATTTGCCGGTCTGGCGCTCGGGCACTTGCGGCTGAATCCAGCCTTCGGCCCAGCCGCGATCGACGATGGCGCATTCGATCGACTTGATCGTCACCGGTTGGTCGATGATGTTAAGCGTGCAGGCCGCCTCGCAGGGCGCGGGACAGACGCGGCCGGTGAATTCGGGAAAATTGTTGGTCGAATGGAGATTGGCCAACGCTTCGCGCCAGTCGTCCTCGTAGACCAGGTGGTTCCATTCGGGGATGATGTTGTTGACCGGGCAGCCGGTATGACAAAACGGGATGCCGCAATCCATGCAGCGGGCCGCCTGGTGGCGCAGTTCCGCATCGCCCATGGGCACGGCGAACTCGTCGTAATTCTTCACCCGCTCGGCGGGGTCGAGATAGTCGCGGTCGCGCCGCGCGTATTCGAGGAAGCCGGTTTGCTTGCCCATCAGCGGGGTCCTGTCGTGTGGTGATGCGTCATCCCAGCGCAAGCTGGGAGCTGTGGCAGGTGGAGCGCAAGCCCGTGAGAGATCCCAGCTTTCGCTGGGATGACGATGGGAACCGCTGGGATGACGGATGGAAGGAAATGAGGGGCACGGAAGACCATCACTCCGCCGCCTCCATCGCCGCTTCCTCGCGCTCGGCCTCGAGCGCCTTCAGTGCGGTTTCGTAGTCGCGCGGCATCACCTTCTTGAACTGCCGCAGCGCGGTATCCCAATCCGCCAGCAGCGCCTCGGCGCGCGTCGAGCCGGTGTGGAGCTGGTGCCGCTCGACCAGCACGCGCAGCCGCGCGGCATCGTGATAGAGCGGGTCGCCCATGCCTGAGTCCTCGACCGAGCGGGCGCGCTGCTGGGGTTCGCCCCAGCCGTTCTCCGCGCCCTCGCCCTCGCCCGGTTCGATAGAACGAATATCGACTTGCGCGCGGTTGCACAGCGACGCGAACACATCATCGGGGTCGTAGACATAGGCCACGCCGCCGCTCATCCCGGCGGCGAAATTGCGCCCGGTGGGGCCGAGCACGCAGACCACGCCGCCGGTCATATATTCGCAGGCGTGATCGCCCGTGCCCTCGACCACCGCGACCGCGCCCGAATTGCGCACCGCGAAGCGCTCGCCCGCGACCCCGGCGAAGAAGGCCTCGCCCGCGATTGCGCCATAGAGCACGGTGTTGCCGACGATGATGTTGTCGCTGGCATCGCGGGTGACATGTTGCGGCGGCTTGACGACGATGCGTCCGCCCGAAAGCCCCTTGCCGACATAGTCGTTGGCATCGCCGGTCAGTTCGAGCGTGACGCCATGCGCCAGCCAGGCGCCGAAGCTCTGGCCCGCGACCCCGGTGAGCGCGATGCGGATGGCGTCGGGCGCGAGTCCGCGATGGCCGTGCGCCTCCGCGATCCGGCCCGAAAGCATCGCGCCGACGCTGCGGTTGACGTTGCGCACCTCGCGTTCGAGCACCACCGGTCTGCCCTCGGCGATCGCCGGCTGGCAGGCCGCGATCAGCTCGCGGTCCATCGCCGCGCCCAGACCGTGGTCCTGCGTTCCGGTCTGGCGCAGCGGCGCATCGGGGACGCGTTCGACCGAGGCGAGCAGCCGCGAGAGATCGACGCCCTTGGCTTTCCAGTGGCGGGCGACGCGGTGCGTGTCGATCAGATCGACCCGGCCCACCATGTCCTCGACGCGGCGGAAGCCCATCTCGGCCATGATGCCGCGCAGTTCCTCGGCGACGAAGAAGAAATAGTTGATGACATGCTCGGGGGTGCCGGTGAAGCGCTTGCGCAGCACCGGATCCTGCGTCGCGACGCCCACCGGGCAGGTGTTGAGGTGGCATTTGCGCATCATGATGCAGCCCGCCGCGATCAGCGGGGCGGTCGCGAAGCCGAACTCGTCAGCCCCCAGCAGTGCGCCGATCGCGACATCGCGCCCGGTGCGCAGGCCCCCGTCGACCTGCACTGCAATCCGGCTGCGCAGATCGTTGAGCAGCAGCGTCTGCTGGGTTTCGGCGAGCCCGATTTCCCAGGGGCTGCCGGCATGGGTCAGGCTGGTCAGCGGGCTCGCGCCTGTGCCGCCCTCGTAGCCCGAGATGGTGACGTGGTCGGCCTTGCACTTGGAGACGCCCGCCGCGACCGTGCCGACCCCGACCTCGCTCACCAGCTTGACCGAGATCCGCGCCTCGGGCTGGACGTTCTTGAGGTCGTGGATCAGCTGCGCCAGATCCTCGATCGAATAGATGTCGTGATGCGGCGGCGGCGAGATCAGCCCCACGCCGGGGGTCGAATGGCGCACCTTGCCGATGGTCTTGTCGACCTTGTGGC
>JAHJPT010000052.1 GCA_018819685.1 Alphaproteobacteria bacterium | reverse complement strand
GAGCCGGCGCAGGGCGCGGCCGAGCGACCGGACGCGCGGCTGGCGCAGGCGCAGGAGTCTGAATGCGCTCCACCGGTCGCGCAACGGGTTCGGACGGCAGCGGCGGCGTATCGAGCTCGGCGGGGGCCGGCGTGTCGGACAGGGTCGGCGCCGTCGCGGCCCGGCTTTCGGCGACCGGTTCGGGCGCGGTCGCTTCCATACCGATCTCGGTCGCCAGATTGACCGTCATCCGCTCGGCCGGTTCGAACTGTGGCGTCGTGTTGGGCTGCACCAGCAACACGATCACCAGCAGCACATGCAGCGCGAAGGCCACCAGCAGGCCGATCCGCTCCTCGCGCCGGAAGGTACTCGCTTGCATCATCGCTGCGCTATGGCTCGACCGATGAACTGTTGGTGACCAGCGAGATGCGATTGAGGCCGGCACGGTTGAGTTCGCCCATCACCGCCATCACCCTTCCGTAATCGAGCCCCCGATCGGCGCGCAGAGTGATGTCCGGTCCGCCATCGCTGCGCGGCAGGCTTTCCAGCGCCCGGGCGAAGCCGCCGATCGCGACCGGTGCATCGTCGATGAATACATTGCCCGTCTCGTCGATGCTGATCGTCACCCCCTGCGGTTCGCTGTCGAGCGCATTGGCGCGGCTGTCGGGCAGATCGACCGGGACGCCTGCGGTCAGCAGCGGCGCGGTGACCATGAAGATGATCAGCAGCACCAGCATCACGTCGACGAAGGGCGTGACGTTGATCTCCGCCATCGGCGTCCGGCGCGAACCGCGTCTGCGACCGCCTTGCCCCGAGCCCAGCGACATCGCCATGCTAGCGGCTTTCCAGCTGGCGGCTGAAGCTGGCGTGCAGCCGGTCGGCGAAACGCTGCAGCCTGGTCTCGTAGCGGTTCACCGCATGGCTGTAGCGATTGTAGGCGATCACCGCGGGGATGGCGGCAAACAAGCCGATCGCCGTGGCGAACAGCGCCTCGGAAATGCCCGGTGCGACCACCGCCAACGAGGAAGAACCCGCCGCGCCGATCTGAAAGAAGCTGTTCATGATCCCCCAGACGGTGCCGAACAGTCCGACGAAGGGCGCCACCGAGCCGACGGTGGCGAGAAAGTTGAGCCGCTCTGCGAGCAGATCGGCCTCGCCCGCGACCTGGCTGTCCATCGCGCCCGCCAGCCGTTGGCGCAGCCCGTCGCGATCCTTGACCCCGTCCTTGGTCGAGCGGCGCCATTCGCCCACGCCCGCATTCGCCACCCGCGCAGGCGGCAAATCCTTGCGCCCGCGCTCGGCCATGAAGCGGTCGAAGCTGTCGGCCTGCCAGAATTCCTCGTCATAGACGCGGGTCTGGCGGTTCAGTTTGCCCATCCGCATCGCGAAGGAGACGATGATCATCCAGGTCCAGACGCTGGCGAGCAGCAGCCCGGCCATCACCGCCTTGACGACGATATCGGCCTGGAGAAACAGTTCGACCGGATCGAGCCCTGTCGGCGCGGCGGTAAGGATCGATAGCGAGCTCATGCGGTTTCCTGTGATTCCATGAAACGGGTAAAGGCTTCGCGCCAGGCGAGAGGCTGGCGGGTCGGACGTCCGTCGGGGGCGACGAAGCCAATGCGCAGTTCGGCCTCGGCGAGCAGCTCGTCGCCGCGCCAGGCGCGCTGCTGCATCCGGCAACTCGCCGCTCGCATCTGCGTGCAGCGGGTTTCGATCAGCACATCGTCGTCGAGCTTGGCGGGACGCAGATATTTCAGGCCGACCTCGGAGACGGCATAGGCGCCCTCGCCCTCCTCGATCGCCGCGCGCTGATCGATCTCGAGCCGACGCAGCAGATCGGAACGCGCACGCTCGAACCAGCGCAGATAATTGGCGTGGTAGGTGATCCCCGACAGGTCGGTGTCCTCGTAATAGACGCGCACGGCATAGAGGTGCCGGTCGCCATCGAGCGTGCCATCCGGCGGATTGGGAGAAAGTCTGGGCGGGTTCATAGTCCCGCGCGCTCTAGCGCAGGGGGGATTCGCCTAGCAATCGCAAACGACGAAGCGGGCAGCGCAGACGATGAAAGCCATCGGCGTCCCGGACGCGACCCAACGTGCGATCAACGCGCGATCAACGTGCGATCATGGGGCCCAAGGGCTGGCCGCCGAAGATATGGACGTGGAAATGCGCGACTTCCTGCCCGCCATGCGCGCCGACATTGGCCAGCAGCCGGTATCCCGGCTCGACCAGCCCCTTGTCGCGCGCCACCTTGCCCACCGCGCGGACGAAGCCGGCGATTTCATCGGGCGCGGCATGCTCGGAAAAGTCGTCCCAGCTGACATATTTGCCCTTGGGGATTACCAGCGTGTGGATCTCGGCCTGCGGGTTGATGTCTTCGAAGGCATAGGCCCACTCGTCCTCGTAGACTTTCGTCGAGGGGATATCGCCCGCCAGGATTTTCGCGAAGATGTTGGCGTCGTCGTAAGGTTGGGTGGCGTCGATCGGCATCACTCGCTCCTGCTCGCTTTTTCGTCCAGTCCCGACAAGCCTTCCCGGCGGTCGAGCTCGGCCAGGACCTGCGCCAGAGCGATATCCTTTTCGCCCAGCAGCACCAGCAGGTGGAACAGAAGATCCGCCGCTTCGCCGACCAGTTCCTCGTCGTCGCCGGACAGGGCGGCGACCACCGTCTCGACCGCTTCCTCGCCCAGCTTGCGCGCGATCACCGGCATTCCGCGGGCCTGCAATTGCGCCACATAGCTGGAGGCGGGATCGCCGCCGCGGCGCTGCGCGATGGTGGTTTCGAGGCGGGTCAGCGTGTCCATGGCGCGGGTCATGGAAGGCTGCGCGTCCCGGGTCAATG
>JAHJPT010000051.1 GCA_018819685.1 Alphaproteobacteria bacterium | reverse complement strand
CTCGCGCGGTTCGAAGGGCTTGGTGACGTAATCGTCGGCGCCGATCTCGAGCCCGACGATCCGATCGGTTGCTTCGCCGCGCGCGGTCAGCAGGATGACCGGCAGCCGACGGTTCTCGACGAGATGGCGGCACAGCGACAACCCGTCCTCGCCCGGCATCATGATGTCGAGCAGGACGATGTCGGGGGTTTCGCTCGCCAGCCGGCTGCGCGCCGCGGCGGCGCTGGCGACGTCGCGCACGACGAACCCCTGACCGGTCAGATACTCGGCCAGGGGTTCGCGCAAGGTCGCCTCGTCGTCGACGAGGAGTATTGAGGTGGTCGCAGGATCGGTCATCGGGTCGGTCCTGCGCCTAGCGTCGGCGCATCCGGTTGGACAAGCCTTACTGCTGCGCCTGATCCTTTGGCCGCTGCTGCATCCGCTCGCGCATCTCGGTGCGCATCTGGGTTCGGGCGGCCTGGCGTTCTTCCGCGGTGATCGCGCCATTGCCGTCGGCATCGACGCGGGCGAAGCGCGTCGCAATCGCACTGTCGAACTCCGCGCGGGTGATTGCACCGTCCTGGTCGGTGTCGGCCATGCGCAGCATCATGCCACCCATCGCCTGGCCACCGCGTCCGCCACGACCCATGCGATCGCCGCGTTTGCCCCGGCGTTCGGCACGATCGCCGCGCTCTCCGCGATCGCCGCGCGCCTCTCGGGCCGCAGCCATTTCGGCTTGCGACAAGCCGCCGGAACCGTCGGTATCGAGGCGGGCAAAACGTGCTGCGCCGCGTTCGGCCATCTTTGTGCGGCTTTCGGCCATGCGTTCCTGCTGGCGCGCCTGGCGCTGTGCGCGGCGCGCCTCGCCAGCGGCCTGCATCTCGGCCTGGGTGACCTCGCCGTCGTTGTTCGCATCCATCGCGGCAAAGCGCGCCGCCTGACGCGTGGTGCGGTCGGCAGCGTCGATCACGCCGTCCGAATTGGCGTCCATCCGCGCGAACATGGCGGTGGCGTGGCTTTGCATTTCGGCAAGCGTCACTCGTCCATCGCCATTGGCGTCGGCTTTGGTCCGACCGTGATTGTCGGCAAGCGCGGCACTGCCACCCGCCAGCGCGAGCGCGGCGGCGGAAAGGGTGAGGGCGATGGTTTTCCTGGGGGTCTTCATGGGGGCGTACTCCGGTTCGGTTCGATCGGGAGAGCTGCGGCAGCACCGGGAGGGGGCACCGGACCGCCGCAACTCATGCTCCCGCTTCTACGGCACCCGTGTCGCAGGATTATGCCCGCCCCGGGCGAAAGTGTCGCAATTTGTATCGCGCTCAGCGCGCCGTTCATCCGCGCGAAAGTCCCAGCGCAAAATTTAACGTGGCCGGTGCTCGGTGCCTTCGCCGGCAGTGATGAAGATCGCGGTCGCGGGCTCGAACACATCCGCGATGTGCCAGACGCCCGGAGGATTGATGGCGTAATCGCCCGCGTTCAGCGTCACCGCCTCGCGCCGACCATCGGGCCATTCCTGTGTCAACACCATCGCGCCCGCAGTGCAGATCACCAGCTCGCTGCCGTGCGGATGCATCTCCCAGCTCGGCCAATCCTCGGTGAAACTGTATTGCGAGACCAGCCGCCCTTCGCGCCCGTCCTCGCCGTGGCGCGCGCCGTAGCCTTCGTACCATTCCATCCCGCCGGCAAAGGCGGGCTGGGGAACAGCGGTGGCCCCCAATCCGAGATGGACGAAGCTCTCCTCGAGCCGGCGAGGGCCCGCCATCCTAGCTCGCCCGTTCCATCACGAAGGCATTCAGCTTGTTGCCGTCCGGATCGCGGAAATAGGCGGCATAGAAGACATTGCCCTGTGGATCCGCTTCGCCGCGCGGGCCAGGTTCACCCTCGTCGGCCCCGCCATGGGCAAGCGCGATCTCGTGCAGCCGGTGGACCTGCGCCGTGTCTTTCGCCTGCAGCGCCACCATCATGCCATTGCCCACGCTTGCAGCCTTGCCATCGAAGGGCTTGGTCGCGGCGATCCCGGCTGCGCCGTCCATCTCGCCCCAGGCGATGAAGCTGTCGAACTCCATCATCCTTCCGACCCCCATCTCCTTGGCCAGGGCATCGTAGAACTTCGCGGCGCGTTCGAGGTCGTTGGTTCCGACCGTCACATATCCCAGCATGCGCTTTACTCCCAGACGACTCGCGACCCCGGGGAACATTACGCGAACATGAGTCCGGTTACAAGGCGGCGCATTCCGCTTCCAGCCACTCGAGATCGCCGCCCTCCAGCTGCGGTGCCAGAATGGCGCGCACCTGCGCATGATAGGCGTTCCACCACTCGACCTCGCTCTGGGTGAGCAGGCCCTTGTCGACCAGCCGGCGATCCAGCGGCACGAAAGTCAGCGTCTCGAAGCCGAGCCACGCGCCTTCGGCATTGTCGATATCGACTTCTACCGTGAGCACCAAATTCTCGATCCGGATCCCGAATTCGCCCGGCTTGTAATAGCCCGGCTCGTTCGAGAGCAGCATGCCCGCGGCCAGCGGGGTATCGGTCCCGGCAAAGGCGCCGCCCGATTTGGAGATCCGCTGCGGACCTTCGTGGACCGAGAGGTAGCTGCCGACGCCGTGGCCGGTGCCGTGGCCGTAATCGACCCCCGCCTGCCACAGATGCATCCGCGCCAGCGTGTCGAGCTGGCCGCCATTGGTGCCGAGCGG
>JAHJPT010000050.1 GCA_018819685.1 Alphaproteobacteria bacterium | reverse complement strand
GCCATCCGGATATCGACATGGTCAGCTTTACCGGATCGACCCGCGCCGGCGTCGCCATCGCCGCCAATGCCGCGCCCACGGTCAAGCGCGTGGCGCAGGAACTGGGCGGCAAGAGCCCCAATATCGTGCTCGACGATTCGATTTTCGCCCAGTCCGTCGCGCGCGGCACGACCGCGATGATGGGCAATTCGGGCCAAACCTGCACCGCGCCCAGCCGGATGCTGGTTCCCCACCAGCGGATGGAGGAAGCCAAGGCAGCGGCCAGGGAAGCGGCGGAGAAGGTCGTGCCCGGCGATCCCAAGGGCAATGCCACCATCGGCCCGGTGGTTTCCAAGGCTCAATGGGATAAAATTCAAGGGCTTATCGAGCAGGGAATCGCCGACGGCGCCACGCTGGTCGCGGGCGGTCCGGGCAAGCCCGAGGGGCTGGAAACCGGGCATTATGTCCGCCCCACGGTGTTCGCCGATGTCACCAACGACATGACGATCGCGCGCGAGGAGATCTTCGGCCCGGTGCTCACCATCCTCGGCTACGAGGATTACGACGACGCGGTGCGGATCGCCAACGACACCGAATACGGTCTCGCCAGCCATATCACCGGCGAGGATGTCGAGACCGCCAAGAAGCTCGCGCGGCGAATCCGCGCCGGCCGGGTAGCGATCAATGGCGGCTACGACATGAATGCCGCCTTCGGGGGCTACAAGAAGAGCGGCAACGGCCGCGAATGGGGCCGGTTCGGGTTCCACGACTTCCTCGAGATCAAGGCCGTGATGGGGGTCGGTTCCTGATGGCGGGCAGGTTTTTCGACCAATGGACCGTGGGCGATTCTGTCGAACACGAGATTCGACGCACCGTGACCGAGACCGACAATCTGCTGTTCTCGACGATGACGCACAATCCCCAGCCGCTGCATCTCGATGTGGAGGCTGCCAAGGAGAGCGGCTTCGGGCAGATCCTGGTCAACTCCACCTTTACCTTCGCGCTATTGGTCGGGCTGTCGGTCGGCGACACGACGCTGGGCACGCTGGTCGCCAATCTCGGCTTCGACAAGGTGGTGACCCCCAACCCGGTGTTCATCGGCGACACTTTGCGCGCGCGCAGCGAGGTGATCGGTCTGCGCGCAAGCAAGTCGCGCCCGGGGCAGGGGATCGTGACCTTCCGCCACGAGGCGCTCAACCAGCGCGGCGAGGTGGTCTGCAGCTGCGAACGTTCGGCGCTGCTCAAATCCTCGGCCTGACGGCGCGGGGGCCATCTGGCACTTGCGCCCGTTGAGCGGCGGAGAGGCGTATCCATGACGCATGAGCCGCACAATGTCAGCGAAACGGTGGAGACGCTGGAGGATCTGGCCTCGGGCGCCGAGGAGGTCCTGGTCGCCGATGTGCTCCGCGAATTCGGCAAGCGCAGCTTCGGGCCGTTCCTGCTGGTGCCTGCGCTGATCGAGATGACCATCGGCGGGATTGTCCCCGGCGTCCCTACCCTGCTCGCGCTGATCATCGCGCTGGTCGCGGTGCAACAGCTGCTCGGGCGCGACCATGTGTGGCTGCCGCAAGTCATCCAGCGCCGCTCGGTCGGGGCCAAGAAGCTGATGGCTGCGGCGAAGAAGCTCGAAGGCGTGGCCGCATTTCTCGACCGCATGTTCAAGGGGCGGCTCGAGCGGTTCACCGGTCCGCGCATGCAGAAGCTCGCCGCGGTCGTGGTGGTGATGCTGTGCTGCACGGTCCCGCCGCTTGAGCTGGTGCCTTTCGCAAGCAGCGCACCGATGGTGCCGATCGCGGCCTTCGGCTTGGCAATCCTTGTGCGCGATGGCTTGGTGATGCTGGTGGCGTTGACGCTTTCCGCGCTGGCGGTCGGGCTGGGCGGCTATTTCTGGTTCATCTCCGACACCTCGGGAAGCATCTTGCCGTTCTAGCCGCCGCTTGACTTCGCCCGCGCGGATTGCGCACATTCGCGGTGGGTCGGGGGGAGAGTGCGATGCGCAGGATAATTGCGGGGATGGCTTGCTTTGGGCTTGGAGCGGTGCTGGCGGGCTGCGGGATGCCGAGCGCGAGCAGCGAGGTCCAGAGCGGCGACGGCAGCGGCGCGATCGAACTCGCCGAATTTCCCGACCGGCCCTATTGGGGCGATACCCATCTCCACACCGACAATTCGATCGACGCCTTCGGCTTCGGCGTCCGCCTCGGCCCCGAGGAGGCGCTGCAATTCGCCAGCGGACGCGAGGTCACCGCCACCACCGGGCTTGCGGCGCAGCTCGACCGCCCGCTCGACTTTCTCGTCATCGCCGACCATTCCGACGCGCTTGGTGCCACGCGGCGGCTCTACGATGCGCCGCGAATCCTGGTGCGCGATCCCACGCTGAGGCGCTGGTACGACATGATGCACGAGGGGCCGCAAGGCTCGCAGCGTGCCATCGCCGAGCTGATCACCGCCGCTTCCAACGATAATCTGCCCGCCGCATTGAGGGATCCCGAGCGCCAGCGCGAGGCGACGCGGACGATCTGGAACGCGCATCTCGCCATGCTCGACCGTTACAACCGCCCGGGCGAATTCACCGCACTGGCGGGCTTCGAATACACGCTCATGCCCGACGGCAACAATCTCCACCGGGTGGTGATGTTTCGCGACGGCAGCGCCAAGACCGCGAAGGTGGTCCCCTATCCGGGCATCGACACCGAGGCCGAAGGGCTGTGGGACTATATGGAGGCCTATGAGAAGGCCACCGGCGGACAGGTGCTGGCCATCCCGCACAATTCCAACCTCTCCAATGGGTTGATGTTCGAGCTGACCATGCCTGGCGGCGGACCGATGACCGCGGAATACGCCCGCAAGCGCGCGCGTTGGGAGCCGGTGGTCGAGGCGACGCAGATCAAGGGCGACAGTGAGGCGCACCCCTTCATGTCGCCCAATGACGAATTCGCCGGGTTCGGCACCGCCGGATGGGAACTGGGCAATCTGCCGCTCACCGCCGCCGCGACCCCCGAGATGCAGCGCGGCAATTATGTTCGCGAGGCGCTCAAGCGCGGGTTGTCGATCGAGCAGCGCACCGGCGCCAATCCCTATGCTTTCGGGCTGGTCGGCTCGACCGACAGCCACACCGGGCTGGCGACCGGGGACGAGGACAATTTCTTCGGCAAGCACACCGGCAACGAGCCCAATCCGCAGCGCGCGATGGTCCCGCAGAACCTTGGCACCAGCGAGGGGCGCTTCGGCTGGCACTACCTTGCAGGCGGCTATGCCGCGGCCTGGGCGCGGGGCAACACGCGGGCGGAAATCTTCGACGCCTTCAAGCGGCGCGAGGTCTATGCCACCACCGGCCCCCGGATGGTGCTGCGCGTCTTCGCCGGCTTCGATTTCACTCCCGCCGACTGGCGCGGCGACTGGGTGCGCGCCGGGTACAATCGCGGCGTGCCGATGGGCGGCGAACTGGCCGCCACCGGCCGTGCGCCGGTGCTGATGATCTCGGCTTTGAAGGATCCCGACGGCGCCAATCTCGATCGGGTGCAGGTGGTGAAGGGCTGGGTGGACGGGGCTGGAGAGGCGCAGGAGCGCGTCTACGACGTGGTCTGGTCCGACATGGCCCGCCGCGCGCGGGTCGGTGGCAAAGTGCCTGCGGTCGGGGATACGGTGGACCGCGCGAAGGCGAGCTACACCAACACCATCGGCGCGCCCGAATTGCGCGCGGCCTGGACCGATCCAGATTACGACGCGGGTCAGCGGGCCTTCTATTACGTTCGGTTGCTCGAGATCCCCACCCCGCGCTGGCCGCTGTTCGATCGCCTGCGGTTCGGAACGGAGCTCTCCGACGAGGCGGTGGAAGCCTCTGTGGCGCAGGAGCGAGCCTACAGTTCGCCGATCTGGATTCGCCCCGCGCCCAGAACGCCGCGTTCGACTGCGCCGGCCATAATGGAGGAATCGTGATCCGCCGCTGGGCGCGCGATCCGCTCGTCCATTTCCTCGTCGCCGGCGCATTGCTGTTCGCGCTGTTCGCCTGGCGCGGCGAGGAGGCTGACCCCGAGAGCCGCACCATTGCGGTCAATCGCGAGGTGCAGGCCAGCCTGGCGCTGCAATTCGAGGCGATGATGCAGCGCCCGCCGACCGATGCCGAACTCGACGGGCTGATCGAGCGCTGGCTGCGCGACGAGGTGCTCTATCGCGAGGCGCTGCGGCTCGGGCTCGACCGCGAAGATGCGGTGGTGCGGCGGCGGCTGGCGAAAAAGATGGACGCGCTGGCGAGCGCGCAGGCGGAGACGGCGCAGCCGAGCGAAGCGGAATTGCGCGAGTGGCTGGCCGCTAACCCGGAGCGCTTCGCGAGGGGTGCCACCATCAGTTTCGACCAACTCTATTTCGCCGAGGAAGCCGCAGCGCGATCGGCGCTTTCGCGGTTGCGGGACAATGCAGACTGGGAGCGGCTGGGCGAACCGCTGTCGATCCCCGCCTCGCAGGAGCGGGCGAGCATGCGCCTCGTGACCGACCGCTACGGGCGCCAGTTCACCGCGGCGGTGGAGAAGATGGAGGCCGGAGACAATTGGCAGGGGCCCGTACCCTCGGGCTTCGGCTGGCATCTTGTGCGGTTGCAATCGCGCGAGCAGGGCAAGATTCCGCCGCTTGCCGAAATCCGCCAACGGGTCGAGGACGACTGGCGCGGCGCCACCATGAGCGCGCGCACCCAGGCCGCCTACCAAGTGTTGCGCGACGCCTATCGGGTCGAGATCGCCGAGTGATCCCGGACACAGCGAATCGCCTGGCGGGACTGCTGCTGGCCTTGCCGCTGTTGCTCGCGCTCGCCTGGCCCGGCACCGTCCGGGCGGACGAACTGCGCTCGGTGGCGATTGCCTTCACGCAGCTCGACGACAAGCGTTGGCAGCTCGACTGGAAACAGCCGGTTGCCTCGCCAGCCGCGCGGCTGGCCTATCCGACAGTGCCAGACAATTGCCGGATGGCGGAGCCGGTCGTGCGGGGCGGCGCCGCGGCGCTGATCGCGGGGGCCGAGGTGCTCTGCGACGGCTCGGTCTCCGACCGGGGCATCGGCGCGCGTGATCTGGTGGTGGCGGGCGATGCGCTGCTGCGCGTTATCCCGCTCGGGCGCCCGGTGCAGACCTATCGCCTGACGGCCTCCGAGCCGGAGGCGACGATCGCCGGTGTCCCCGCCACGGCGCAGGTGTGGCGCAGCTATTTCGGGCTCGGGGTCGAACACATCCTCGAAGGCTGGGACCACCTGCTGTTCGTGATCGCGCTGGTGCTGCTGGTGGCGCGAGGCTGGACCGTGGTGAAGGCGGCAACCGCTTTCACCATCGCCCATTCGCTGACTCTGGCGGCGGTCACCTTAGGCTATGCCGGATTGCCGTCGCGCCCGGTCGAGGCGCTGATCGCGATGTCGATCGTGTTTCTGGCGGTCGAGCTGGCGCGGGGGACCCGCGAAACGCTGACGCGCCGCCTGCCCTGGGCGGTGGCCTTCGCCTTCGGCCTGTTTCACGGCTTCGGCTTCGCCGGGGCGCTGCACGAGATCGGACTGCCCGAGGGCGAGGTGCCCGCCGCGCTGGTGAGCTTCAATCTGGGGGTCGAGGCGGGGCAATTGCTGGTCATCGCCGCGGTGCTGGCGCTTCGCGGCGCGTTGCAGCGGTTTTCCCCCGGCGTGGAGCCCCGGGCGGTGCGCCTCGCCGCCTATGCGATCGGCATCACCGGGAGCTTCTGGCTGTTCGAACGGATCATGGCCTGACCTTGCCTGATCCGCACGCTGCGATGCGCATTTCGGCAACTTGTCATTCACACCCGTGCGCTTACATTGGCAGGTGCGAAAGGATTTGCGTGACATGAGCGATCAAAACCAACCCGGCGACCCCCAGGAGAACGGCCCCAATCCCTGGATGAAAAGCCTGATGGTCTGGGGCGGGATTTTTCTCGCCCTGCTGGTCGTCGTCTCCGTGTTCGGCGGCAGCGCGCAGCCCGCGGGCGAAGAGCTCGGCTATTCCGAATTCCGCGACCGCGTGGCCGAAGGCGCGGTGCAGGATGTCAGCATCTCCGAAGACCGGATCACCGGCACGCTCGCCAGCGGCGAGACCTTCTCCTCGGTCCCCGTGGCCAACGACACCTCGCTGACCGCGCTGCTCGAAGAGAACAACGTCGCCTACACGGGCGCGGCCAAGGAAGAGATGGGTGTCCTCACCTATATGCTGATCCAGTCGCTTCCGTTCATCCTCATTCTGGGCATCGCCTTCTTCGCGCTGCGCCAGGTCCAGAAGGGCGGCGGCGCCGGCGGCGCGATGGGCTTCGGCAAATCCAAGGCCAAGATGCTCACCGAAAAGCAGGGCAAGGTCACCTTCGCCGATGTCGCGGGCATCGACGAGGCGCGCGAGGAACTGGAGGAGATCGTCGAATTCCTCAAGGATCCGCAGCGCTTCTCCAAGCTCGGCGGACAGATTCCGAAGGGCGCGCTGCTGGTCGGCTCGCCCGGTACCGGAAAGACGCTGCTGGCGCGCGCGATCGCGGGCGAGGCGGGCGTGCCGTTCTTCACCATCTCCGGCTCTGACTTCGTGGAAATGTTCGTGGGTGTCGGCGCCAGCCGCG
>JAHJPT010000049.1 GCA_018819685.1 Alphaproteobacteria bacterium | reverse complement strand
GGGGCTATATGGGGAGCGGATGCGCCGCTGTCACGCCACCAGCCGCGTGTGGAGCCGTTCGCGCATCGCTTCGTCCACACCTATGACCCGTTCCAGATAGGCGTCGAGCGAACCGTGCTCGCGCGCGACCTCGTCGCGGTAGGTGGCCAGATAGTCCTCGTGAACCTCGAGCAGCGCGCGGATCGCCGCCTCGTCGAGCTTTCGGCCCAGCCGCTGCTCGATCCCCGGGACCGACTGTTCGCGCAGCACCGACAACGTCGGCGCGGCATTGGTGCGCAGGAATTCGGCGAGCTGATCCTCCTCGCTCGCACCCAGCACATGCAGCAGCAGCATCGCCGCCACGCCGGTGCGGTCCTTGCCCGCGAAGCAATGCACCAGGCTGGCGCCCTCGCGCTCGTCCAGCGCGCGGAAATAGCGCCCGAACATGTCGATCATCGCCGGATTGCGCGGCATGCGGGTGTAGACCGCGATCATCCGCTGGTGGGCGTATTGCGCGGTCGTCGTTTCCGCATCCACATCCATGTGCGGCGGGCTGGAGCTGGTTTCGCCCTCGTAGAAGATCACCTCGCCATCGAAGCCCTCGACCCGGCGGCAGGGGTTGCGCTCGCGCTCGGAAGTTCCGCGCAGATCGATAACGGTGCGGATATCGAGTTCGGCGATGGCGGCGAGATCGGCATCGCTGGCGCCGACATGCTGGCCCGAGCGGTACAGCAGCCCGGTGCGGACATGCCCTCCGCCCGAAACCGACCAGCCGCCGTAGTCACGGAAATTGTGGATGCCCTGGGTGGGCACGAAGGGTTCTCGAATCATGCGCGGCAGCGTGGCAGCAGGCAGGGCGGGCAACAAGTCCAGTCTAGGCAAGCACGACCTATTCGCTGATGTCCGACTCGGCGGGCACGAGGATCAGCGTCTGGTCTTCCACCCGCCAGCCCGACAGCCGCGACAGCACGTTCATGCCCAGCACATTGGTTCGGCCCAGATTGGGGGCGATCACGACATCGATTCCGCTCGCCTCGACATTGCCGAAGCTGAGCGTGTCGGCGGTGGATATCTGCGCGCTGACCGCACCATTGGCGGTGGTGATACGCACCGGGATGCCGCCGGTACGCGCAGCCAGACCGGCACGATCCGCCACCTCCTGCGAGACGGCGGTCACGGTGGCGCCGGTATCGACCAGGAAATTGGCGGGCACGCCGTTGAGCCGCGCCTCGAGCCAGTAATGGCCATCGGGCGACAGCGGCACCCGCGTCTCGCCGCCCTCGACCACCTGCTCCGGCAGGCCGAGCTGCGGCACCGCCAGATCGATCCGCGAATCGAAGCGCGACAGCTGCAGCACCACGGTGATAAGGATCGCGCCCAGCATCAGCGTGCTCAGCGTGCGGACCACGCGCCCCGCAGCCATCCGGCGATGCACCATCACCGCGCCGATCCAGCCACCGACCATCGCCACGATGGCGGCTATCAGCAGTTCGAAACGCGGGATCGAGCGCACGATGTCAGCGGTCGCATCGAAGGCGGGGGCGAAAGCGGAAACGAAGTCCATCACCGCGATATAGGAACGCGACCCCTGCGGGTCCATGAACCGCTGCGGATTGTCGCGCTGGCGTGCAGGGTCACCCCAAATGGGCAATCATGCGATCGGCCAGTTCACGCCCGGAAACCCACGCGCTTTCGACCCGCGGCGCGAGCAGCCAGTCGCCTGCCAGCCCCAGCCGCAACGACGGGTCCCACAGCGCGGGCTCTCCCGCGACCGGTTGCGCTCTGGCATAGAGCCAGCGATGCGCGGCTGCGTAGGTCCGCGCGACCGGGGCGACAGCATTCTCGGTAAAGAAAGCCGCGAGCAGCTTTGCGGCAATTGCGTCGGGAGCTTCGTCGAGCCGATCTCGCGTCCATCGCGGCGACGCCTGAAGAACCCAGCTCTCGCTGCCGCTGCGCCCCGGCTTGGCACCGTCGCGCGCCGCCCAAGCCACGGAATCGCCCGTGGCGAGCGTATCGGGCAGCGGCAGAGGCTGCGCGAAACAGGCCATTACCGTCCAGCAGGGCTCCGAGACCGTCCGCTCGGCGCGATCGCCGAACTGCGGCGAAAAGCCCGCGACCAGCGGCCCCGCCTGCTCGGCCGGAACCGCGACGACGACGGTGGAATGGCTTTCCAGCAACCCCTCGCCATGCAGCATCCACTCACCCGCGACCCGATCGAGCCGGTCGATCCGCGCACCCCAGCGCACATCGAGCCCTTCGGCCATGGCGCGGACCGGCTCGTTCATGCCGGGCACGCCGACCAGCGCTTCGTCGCCCGCGGCGGGCCATGGTGCCACCCTGCCCGCCTGCTGCCACGCCGCAACCTCGGCGCGGAAGCGCTCGTCGCGCGCGGTGAAATATTGCGCTCCGTGGTCGAAGCGCAGCCCGCGCCCCTCCACCCTCACACGCCGGGTCGACATCCTCCCGCCCGGCCCGCGACCCTTGTCGTAAATTTCGACGGTCAGACCGGCCTGCACCAGCGCGCGGGCACAGGACAGCCCGGCCATCCCGGCACCGATGATCGCGACAGTCATGGCAGCGTCACCCGGTCAGGGCGCCTTGCGCGGATCGGTCGCCTCGGCGAGGATCAGCGAGAAGCGTTCCTTGCTGTCGAGCCAGCGCTTACGCGGCGACCAGCCGCCCGCGTGGAGCAGCATGTCGGCGCTGCGGCGGGTGAATTTGTGGCTGTTCTCGGTGTGGATGGTCTCGCCCGCCTTCAGGCCGAAGCTCTCGCCCGACACGGTGAATTCGATATCCTGCATGGCCTCGAGATGCATCTCGACGCGCGCGTAGGCGTCGTTCCAGCGCGCGACATGGCGCAGGCTCTCGACCGGGATCGTCCCTTCGAGCTCGCGGTTGATCCGCCGCGCAAGGTTGAGGTTGAACTCGCCCGTGACCCCGCCGGCATCGTCATAGGCGGCCTCGAGCACCGCGGTGTCCTTGACCAGATCCATCCCGATCAGCAGCAGCGGCTGGACCCCGTGATCGGCCTGCAGCGTCAGCCGCATCGAGCGCAGCAGCTCGACCGCGGTCCAGGCGACCATATTGCCGATGGTCGAGCCGGGAAAGAACCCCAGCTTGGGGTCGCGTTCGACCTCGGCGGGAAGCGTGACCTCGCTCATGAAATCCGCCTCGACCGGATAGACCGGAAGCCCGGGAAACTTGGCCGAGAGCTCGGCGGCCGCCTGGCGCAGGAAATCGCCCGCGATATCGAGCGGGACATAGGCCGACGGGGCGATCGCCTCGAGCAGCAGCGGGGTCTTGACCGAACTGCCCGAACCGAACTCGACCACCGCGCGCCCTTGCCCGACAGCCGCAGCAATGGCGCTCGCGCGTTCGGTGAGGATCTCGGTCTCGGCGCGGGTGGGGTAATATTCGGGAACCTGCGTGATGTCCTCGAACAATTGCGAGCCGGCATCGTCGTAGAGCCAGCGCGCCGGGATCGCCTTGCGCGCGGCGCG
>JAHJPT010000048.1 GCA_018819685.1 Alphaproteobacteria bacterium | reverse complement strand
TTTCCATCGAGGGCCATGCGATCGAGGCGCGACTCTATGCCGAGGACCCGGCCCGGGGCTTCCTGCCGAGCACCGGACGGCTCGACCATCTCGATCTGGGCCGCGCGGGCCGGATCAAAACCGGGGTCGAACAGGGCGACACGATCTCCCCCTTCTACGACCCGATGGTCGCCAAGCTGGTCGCCTGGGGCGAGACCCGCGACGATGCCATCGACACGCTGCTGGCGATGGCCGACGGGGTCGAGATCTGGCCGGTCCGCACCAACGCCGCTTTTCTCGCCAATGCGCTGGGCGACGACGATTTCGCCGCCGCGCGGCTCGACACCGGGTTCATCGAGCGCAAGGGCGAGGCGCTGATCGCCGATGGCGAGCCCGGCCCCTCGGTCCGCGCCGCCGCCGCCGAACTCGTGTTGCTCTCGGCGGGCGCCTATCGCGATCCGCTCGCCGGCTTCCGCCTCAACCGCGCTCCGCGGCTCTCGGTCGCGCTGAGCCGCGATGGCGAAAGCCAGGTGGTCGATCCCGCCGGGCAGGCGCCGTTCGAACCGCTCACCGGCTTTGCCGATGCCGACCGGGTGGTGGTGTTCCACGAAGGTCAGGCGCATGAATTCGGGCTGGCGACGCGCGGCTCCGGCGCGGCCGCCGCAGGTGACGGCGCCATCGTCGCGCCGATGCCGGGCAAGGTGATCGCGGTCGATGTCGCCGAAGGCGATGCGGTCAAGAAGGGCGACCGGCTGCTGGTGCTCGAGGCAATGAAGATGGAGCATGCGCTGACCGCGCCCTTCGACGGGAGGGTGACCGAGCTCTCCGCCAGCGAAGGCGCGCAGGTGCAGGTCGAAACCGTGCTGGCGGTGGTCGAGCCTGCGGAATAGCCCCATCGCGCCCGGATGGCGAATGCGCATGGACCGCTCACCGGTTCATGCTATGTTCCTCATGTCGCGACTCGCCGGGAGGATGGCATGGCCGAACTGATTTTCTACACCAATCCGATGTCGCGCGGGCAGATCGCGCGCTGGATGCTCGAGGAGACCGGCGCGCCCTACGAACAGCGCCTGGTCGAGTATGGCGACGCAATGAAGGGCCCCGAATATCGCGCGGTCAATCCGATGGGCAAGGTGCCCGCGATCGTCCACGAAGGCCGGACCGTGACCGAATGCGCCGCGATCTGCGCCTATTTGGCTGAAGCCTTTCCCGAGGCGGAACTTGCCCCCGCCGCAGACGAACGCGCCGACTATTATCGCTGGCTGTTCTTCGCCGCCGGACCGCTCGAACAGGCGATCACCAACCGCTCGATGGGCTGGGAAGCCCCCGCGGACAAGCAGCGGATGGTCGGCTACGGCCAATTCGAGCTGGCGGTCGGCGTTCTCGCTGACTGGCTGGCGGACCGCGATTATGTCTGCGGCACCCGCTTCACCGCGGCGGATGTCTATGTCGGCGCGCAGGTCGACTGGGGGCTGTCCTTCGGCTCGCTGCCTGCGAACCCCGCCTTCGAAGCCTATGCGGGCCGGCTGCGCGAGCGCGCGGCCTACAGCCGCGCCAAAGCCATCGACAACGAGTTGATCGCCGCAGCGCAGGCGGCAAACGCGGACGCCTGAGCGCAGCCCGGCAAGCGGTGATCGGGCCCCTGCCCCGCTCGTCGGGCTGGGTGTCCCTTTCCGGCCGATTGGACCGATCCGGCCCTTCCACGGTTGCCCCCAACCGGTCGTCAAAAACAGTTGAAGCCAAAGCGGCCCCTTTGCTGTATAGGCCCGCCCCCAGAACAAGGCGATGGACCGCGCGGCAATGGCTGCGCTGGCCGAAGCCTCTGCGCTTCGCCGCAAAACCCCTCAATCCTGCCGGCCCGCCTCCCGCGACCTGGCCCATCCCCGTGAGCATGATGACCTTTTCCAATCTTCCGCCCGTCCTGGCCACCGCGCTGGCCGAACGCGGCTATGAAAAACCCACCGAAGTCCAGGCCGCGGTGCTCGCGCCCGAAGCCGCAGGCCGCGATCTCGTCGTCTCCGCGCAGACCGGTTCGGGCAAGACTGTGGCCTTCGGGCTGGCGCTGGCGGAGCAATTGCTCGACCGCTTCAACACCGCGACCGAACTGCCGCTGGTGCTGGTGATCGCCCCGACCCGCGAACTCGCGCTGCAGGTCAGCCGCGAACTCGGCTGGCTCTATGCCGGCACCGGCGCGCGGATCGCCACCTGCGTCGGCGGGATGGACGCGTCCAAGGAACGCCGCGCGTTGCGCGATGGCGCGCATATCGTCGTCGGCACCCCGGGGCGGCTGCGCGACCATCTCGAGCGCGGCCCGCTCGATCTGTCGCAGCTCCACACCGCCGTGCTCGACGAGGCCGACGAGATGCTCGACATGGGCTTTCGCGAAGATCTCGAGGAGATCCTCGATGCGACCCCCGCCGGTCGCCGCACGCTGCTGTTCTCGGCGACCATGCCCAAGCCCATCGTCACGCTGGCCAAGCGTTACCAGCAGGATGCGGTGCGGATCGCCACTGCCGGAGACCAGCGTGGCCATGGCGACATTGCCTTCCAGGCGGTGACCGTGTCGCCCGCCGAGATCGAGGCGGCGACGATCAATCTGCTGCGCTTCCACGAAGCTGAAACCGCGATCCTGTTCTGCGCCACGCGCGACAACGTCCGCCGTCTCCACGCCACGCTGCAGGAACGCGGCTTCGGCGTGGTCGCGCTTTCGGGCGAACATTCCCAATCCGAACGCAACCAGGCGCTGCAGGCGCTGCGCGATCGTCGTGCGCGGGTCTGCGTCGCCACCGATGTCGCCTCGCGCGGGATCGATCTTCCCAGCGTCAGCCTGGTGATTCACGTCGAGATCCCGCGCGATGCCGAAACGCTCCAGCACCGTTCGGGCCGCACCGGGCGCGCAGGCAAGAAGGGCACCGCGGTGCTCATCGTCCCCTACCCGCGCCGCAAGCGGGTGGAATCGATGCTGCGCGGCGCCAAGATCGATGCCCAGTGGATCGATGCTCCCACCCCCGAGAGCATCCGCGCGCAGGATCGCGAGCGGCTGCTCGGCGCGCTGCTCGAGCCGGTCGAATTCGAGGACGAGGACCGCAAGCTGGCAGAGCGGCTGATGAGCGAGCGTTCCCCCGAGGATATCGCCGCGGCGCTGGTCCGCGCGCACCGCGCCGCGATGCCGCAGCCCGAGGAGATGATCCCCAACACGCCCGAGGCGCGTCAGGCCGCGCAGAAGGAACGCCACCGCCCCGGCTTCGAGGATACGGTCTGGTTCAAGATGGACATCGGGCGCAGCCAGAACGCCGATCCGCGCTGGATCCTGCCCCTGCTGTGCCGCCGCGGTCATATCACCCGCAACGAAGTGGGCGCGATCCGGATCGGCGGCAACGAAACCTATTTCCAGGTCCCGCGCGCCATCGCCGAACGCTTCGCCGATTCGCTGGTCCGCACCGCCAAGGACGAGAGCGAGGAAGACAGCGTCCGCATCGAAGCCTCCGAGGCGCCGCGCGAATCCGCGCGCGTCCATCGCACCGCCGGCGGCAAGCCCGCCAAGCCGCACCATCGCGGCAAAAAGCCCAATTCCTTCGGCCCCAAGGGCGGCGGTGGCGGTGGTAGCGGCGGCTACAAGGGTGGACCCAAGGGCGGCGGCTACAAGGGCAACAAGGGCCCCCGCCCCAATGATTCCCGGACCGGTCCGGTGAAGACCAGCGGCGGCGCTACGGTGAAACCCAAGGGTAACAAAGACCGCAATCCGTGAGTCTGCGCGTGCTGGTCGATGCCGACGCCTGCCCGGTCAAGGACGAGATCTACAAGGTGGCCAAGCGCCACCGCGCCGGGGTGACGGTGGTCAGCAATGCCTGGCTGCGGATACCCGAGGATCCGTCGATCGAGCGGGTGATGGTCAGCGACGGCTTCGATGCCGCGGACGACTGGATCGCCGAGCATGCGGGTGCCGACAGCGTGGTCGTGACCTCGGACATCTTGCTCGCCGGGCGCTGTCTGGAAGCGGGCGCCGCGGTGCTCGCGCCCAATGGCAAGCCCTTCACCCAGGATTCGATCGGCGGGGCGATCGCGACGCGGGCGCTGATGGCCGACCTGCGCGCCGGGGGCGAACAGCTCGGCGGCCCGCCGCCGTTCGGCAAGACCGACCGCTCGAACTTCCTGCAGGCGCTGGATCAGGTACTGGTCCGGCTGACCCGGCGCTGACCAAGCGGCGCTGATCAGTCGTCGGTTTTCTTCGGCGTCACCCAGATATCGATCGGGGCCGCAAACTTGCCCGGCGCCGGCTTGCCGACATCGATCCGCTCGGCGGTCACCAGCTCCCCGCTTGCCAGGTTGAAGCTCGCCCAGGGCTTGGGCATCCGCCCGAAGCTCATGGTCTGGATGGGACGCCCGGTGGCGCTGTTCATGATGGTTGCGACGATAGCCATGCGCAGCCCTGTGCGAGCGTACGCGCGGCCTGTCCATCGCCCGTTCGACATATTCAACAGTGTCGCGCGAGAAACGCTTCGACTGTCTACGCCTGTGGAGTGTCGATCGAATCAGCCCTCCTCGGGCAATTCCCCGGCACGGCCAAAGCCCGGCGATCCGACCGCCGCATGGAACGCCACGAAGGAGCTCGACAGCGCCGCCTCGCTGTCGATCAGCGACTGGCGACTGGCGATCAGCTGGCGCTGCGCATCCAGCACGTCGAACAGCGAGGCCAGCCCTTCGCGGTAGAGCGCGTTGGATTGCGACAGCGCGGTCTCGCTCTGCTCGATCGCCTCGGTCAGCGCGGCGATCCGCAGGCGGTAGGCCTCGATCGCGACCAGCGCATTCTCCACCTCGGCCAGCGCGACGAGGAAGGTGTTGCGGTATTCCGCCAGCCGCGCATCCGCCAGTGCCTGCGCCGCGTCGACCTCCGCGCGGCGGCGACCGCCATCGAACAGCGGCAGGTCGATCGCGGCGCCCAGCGTCAGCAGGAAATCGGAGAACAGCCCGGTCAGCGAGCCATTGCCCAGCACCAGGCTGCCCGGAATCGTCAGCGACGGGCGCAGATCGGCGCGCTCGATCCCGATCGCGGCGGCGGCGCCCACCAGCCGCGCCTCGGCGGCGAGGATATCGGTCCGGCGGCGGAGCAGGTCGGCAGGAACCCCGCTTGGCGGCCCCGCGCCGTAATCGGGGATCGGCGTCTCGTCGCGCGACGGCGGCGGCGCGAAGCTCCCCGGCGGCTCGGCGATCAGCACCGCCAGCGCATTGGCGGCATCGGCGCGCGCGATCGCGATCAGCCCGCGTCGTGCGCGAGTCTGCGCCAGATCGGCCGCGGCGCGGCGGACATCGAGATTGGCGGATAGTCCCGCCTCGAACCGCAGCGTGACGATCCGTAGCGTCTGCTCCTGCAGATCGGTGGATTCGTCGACCAGCTCGAGCTGTGCACCGCTGCGGCGATATTCGAGATACTGGCTGGCGATCGCCGCGGCGACCAGCCGGCGCCGGTCCGCGACCAGATAATCGGCCTCGGCGTAGTCGGCTGCCGCCGCGCGGATTTCAGCCGCCAGCCGACCGCTGAGATCGAGATCGAGCAGGCCGAACAGCCCGGCCGATGTCAGCACATCATTGTCCGACCCCAGCACCAGCCCGGCATCGCCCGCCCCGTCGAGCGACGGCAAGCGGTCCGACCGTTCGGCGCGCAGCAGCGCTTCGGCGGCGCGCAACCGGTCGGCGGCGGCTTCGACATCCAGATTGGCGGCGAGCCCGCGTTCTATCAGTGCATCGAGCACCGGATCGTCGAAGCCGCGCCACCACTCTTGGTCGAGCCCCGCCGGGGGCAGATCGGTCGCATAGCTGGCGGGAGCCATCACCACGGGCGCGACGGGCTCGGGCGTGATCGTGGCGCAGCCGCCGAGCAACGCGGGAGCGGCGAGGAACGCAAGCCGACGCATCAGGCGGGAGCCATCGTCATGTCTTCGTCGACCTCGTCGATCTCCTCGCGGAGCCGCGCCAGATCGACGCTGCGCGGCTTGCCGAACCGCGCGACCGCCAGATAGATCACCGGGGTCAGGAACAGCGTGAACACGCCCGCCAGCCCCAGTCCGCCGAAGATCACCCAGCCGATCGACTGGCGCGCCTCGGCGCCCGCCCCGCCTGCTAGGATCAGCGGCACCGCGCCCAGCACGGTCGAAATCAGCGTCATCGCGATCGGGCGCAGGCGGATCGCCGCCGCTTCCTCCGCCGCCTCGCGGACGTTGCGCCCCTGATGGCGCAGCTGATCGGCGAACTCGACCATCAGAATGCCGTTCTTGGCCATCAGTCCGATCAGCATCACCAGCCCGATCTGCGAGTAGATATTGAGCGAAACGCCGGACAGGAACAGCGCGAACACCGCCGCCGCCAGCGCGAAGGGCACGGTCAACAGCACCACCAGCGCGCTGGTAAGGCTTTCGAACTGCGCCACCAGCACCAGGAACACGATCACCAGCGCGAACAGATAGGTCAGCAGCAGATCGTTCGACGTCTCTTCGAGACTCTCGGCATCGCCCTGCAACAGCATGTCGATGTCCGGGGCGACGGCTTCCCCGGCAAGCCGTTCGATCTCGACCACTGCATCACGCAATGGGGTTCCCGCAGCGATGTTGGCGCTGACCTCGATCGCACGGCGCTGCTCGGTGCGGTCGAGTTCGGCGGCGATCCCCTGCTCCTCGATCACGGTGACGCTCGACAGCGGGATCAGCGCATCGCCCGCGCCGCGGACGTAGAGATTGCGCAGGTCGTTGGGGCTGGTGATCGCCACCGCCTGCGCGGTGAGGAAGATCGGCACCGCCTGATCGCCGACATTGAGATCCACCAGATCGTCGCCCCCGACCATCGCGCGCAGCGTCAGCGCGAGATCGCCGAGATCGACCCCGAGGTCGGAGGCCCGCTGGCGATCGACCCGGACCGAGAGCTGCGGCTGCGTCGGCTGATAGGAAATCTCGGCATTGGAGAGAATCGTCGATTGCGTGTCGATCGCGGATGCGAGCGCCTGTGCCGATTCGAAGATTTCAGCGTATTCCGCCCCGGTCAGCGCGACCTCGATCCCCTCGCCGCCACCGCCGAAGCTGAGCGTTCCGCGCCCGCGTGCGTTGGTACGCGAGCCGGGGATCTCCTGCAGCGGCGGGTTGAGCTCCTCGACGATCGCCGTCTGGCTGCGATCACGCTCGTCCCAATCCGCCAGCTGCGCG
>JAHJPT010000047.1 GCA_018819685.1 Alphaproteobacteria bacterium | reverse complement strand
GAGTCCCGCCGCGGTGACCCAGACGCCGCCCGACCCTGTAGTCGAGATCGGCATTGGCCCCTTCGTGACCGTCTACGATCGCGCCGCGTGGTGGCTGTGGGGCCTTGTGCATATCGGCTTTCTCACCGGCACCAGAAACCGTGTCACGGTGGTGATCAACTGGGCGTGGAGCTTCTTTGCGCAGCATTCGGGCGTACGCCTGATCACCGGTGAGGATGATTAAGCACCCTCTAAATTAACCCCTTCGCCCTGAGGCTGATATGCCCTTCGCGTCCGATGATGACATGATCGTGGACAGTCACGCCGAGCAGGCGTCCGGCCTCGGCGATGCGTTGGGTGACCTGGATATCGGCGCGGCTGGGTTCGGGGCTGCCGCTGGGGTGGTTGTGGACCAGGATCAGCGCGGTGGCGCCGATGTCGAAGGCCTTGCGGATCACCTCGCGCGGATGAATCGCCGCCTGGTCTATCGAACCTTCGCTGGCGAGATGGTCGAGCACGAGGCGGTTCTGCGAATTGAGGAACAGCACCCGCACGCGCTCGTGGTTGAGATGCGCCATGTCGAGCGCGAGGTAATCGAGCAGCGCCTGCCAGCTGCCCAGCACCGGCGCGTTCTGCACCCGTCCCCTGGCCATCCGCCGCGCCGCCAGCGAAACGCTCCGTAAGGCTGCGGCACCGGCGTCGCCGACACCCTTGACCTGCTTCAATGCCGCCGGCTCCGCGCTAAGCACCGCGGAGATCGAACCGAAATGCGCGATCAGCGCCTTCGCCGTAGGTTTGGTGTCGCCCTGGCGCGCCGCAGCGAAGAGCAGGAATTCGAGCAATTCGTAGTCGGCAAGCGCATCGGGGCCACCGGCAAGCAGCCGCTCGCGCAGCCGGGCGCGGTGACCGCTGCCGGGATGGCCGCTGCCGGGGTGGATCGGTTTTCTGCCCGTCTCCTGCGGCAATCCCTTTGCTCCGCTCGACGTTGATCGACGCTGCATTGCCTTTCACCGGGCTTGCGCGCAAGGGCAGGCAAATGGACGGGGCCGATACCCAAGCGACCGCAGAGGCGGAGCAGCCTCGCGAACGGCGATCGCGTTGGCGCAAGAAACGCTGGATGGGTCCGCTCGGCATCGTGCTGGCGATGCTGCTGGCGGTGCTCGCCACATGGCTGATGCGCGAACGCATCGCGGGCGACATCATCGAGGACCAGCTCGGGCTCTACGACATCCCTGCGAGCTACGACATCGCCGAGATCAGCGCGCAGAGGCAAATCCTGACCAATGTCGTGCTGGGCGATCCGGCGCAGCCCGATTTCACCGCCGAACGCGTGGAACTGCGCCTGCGCCACCGTTTCGGCACCCCCACGATCGAGCGGGTTATCCTGTTCAAGCCGCGCCTCTACGGGGAGCTGCGGGGATCGACGCCGAGTTTCGGATCTCTCGATCCGCTGATCTTCGCCGAGACCGACGGGGAGCCGGGGCTGCCCGAGCTGAATCTCGCGGTGCGCGACGGGCGTGGGCTGCTCGAGACCGCTTACGGTCCGATCGGCATCAAGCTGGAGGGCGAGGGCCGGATCGACGACGGTTTCTCCGGAATCGCCGCCGCCGCCGCACCCGCGCTCGATCTGCCCGGCTGCGCGCTGCGCCAGGCGAGCGTCTATGGCAGGCTGACGACCGCTGATGGCGAACCCGCCTTCACCGGTCCGATTCGGCTTGGCTCGGGAGCGTGCGGTGCGCTCACGCTGGCGCAGTTCGCAGCGAGTGTGCGGGCGAAGGCGAGCTCGGATCTTAGGGATTTCAGCGGCCGCGCATCGCTGCAGTCGAGCCGAATCGCTGGCAGCGGCCTTTCGGCGAAGGGGCTCGACGGGACCATGCGCGCAAGCTGGCGCGATGGCATCTTCGCCGCGAACCACACCCTGGCGCTTCGCGGCGTCGATACGCCGCAAGTGTCCGGTGCGCTTCTGACGCTGGAGGGCACCGCGCGCGCGACATCTGGCTTCGCGAATGCGACCTGGAGGGGCGATGTCGAGGCGAATGGCCTGCGCCCTGGGCGTCAGGCCGAAGCGGCACTGTCGGGACTGGCGGGGACGGGGGCGGGCACACTGGTCGAGCCGATCGTTCGCCGGATCGCTGCGGCTTTGCGGCGCGAGGCGCAGGGAAGCGCTTTCACCGCAGACCTGACCGCGCGTCGGAAAGAGGGCGGGATCGCGCTGTTCATGGCACAAGGCGAATTGCGGGGGGGCAGTGGCCGGAAACTCGTGTCTCTCTCGCAGGTCCAAGCCAGCCAAGCAGGGGAGGCTCCGGCGCGGTTCTCGGGAAATTTCGCCATGGGCGGTTCGGATCTGCCCACCATGAGCGGCCGCATGGAGAGCGGCGGTGCCGGCGCGCTGGTTTTCCGGCTGGCGATGGCGCCCTACGAGGCGGACGGTTCGGAGATCGCCATCCCGCGGCTGGCGCTGGCCCAGCGCGCCGATGGGGGCTTCAACTTCACCGGCGAGGCCCTGATGAGCGGCCCGCTCCCAGGTGGCTCGGGGCGCGAGTTGCAGTTGCCGCTTTCGGGGCGATGGTCGCCCGGTCGCTCGCTGGCGCTGTGGCGGGAATGCACGGACATCCGCTTCGCGCAGCTGCAATTCTCCAACCTCAATCTCGATCGGCAGTCGTTGACTGTGTGCCCGCCGCCGGGTCGCGCAATCGTCGAGAACGGACCGCAAGGCGTGCGGATCGCGGCGGGCGCGCCCCGGCTCGATCTTGCGGGCAGGCTGGGCGCCACGCCGATCCGTCTGTCCGCCGGCGCGGTCGGTTTCGCCTATCCCGGGGTCCTCACCGCACGTCGGATCGATGCGTCGCTGGGCCCGGCGGACACCGCCAGCCGCTTCGCCATAGATAACCTCGATGCCCGCTTCGGCGATGTGATCGGGGGTCGGTTCGCCGACGCCGACGTCACGCTCCACCCGGTACCGCTCGATATTCGCGGCACCAGCGGCGAATGGCGCTATGCCGAGGGACAGCTGGATCTGACCGGCGGCAGCTTCCGGCTGGTCGATCGTGCGGAGCCACACCGATTCGAGCCGCTCGAAGCGCGCGAAGCACGGCTGACGCTCGTCGAAAACATCATCACCGCCTTTGCCGAATTGCGCCATCCGGGCAGCGACCGGGTGGTGACCGCGGTGGATATCCACCACGATCTTTCGACCGGTCGGGGCGAGGCGGAGCTTGCCGTGGCGGGGCTGCGATTCGATCGTCAGCTACAGCCCGACGATCTCTCGCGGCTGGCGCTGGGCGTGATCGCAAATGCCGATGGCCTGATCGCGGGCACCGGCCGTGTCGGATGGGACGAGGCCGGCGTCACCAGTTCGGGGGTTCTCGAAACCGAGGAATTCGATTTCGCGGCTGCCTTCGGTCCGGTGCGCGGAGCCAGCGGCAGGATCGTGTTCACCGACCTGCTGAGCCTGACCACGGCTCCCGATCAGCGATTGAGCATCGGATCGGTCAATCCCGGGGTCGAGGTCACTGATGGCACGCTGGATTTCGCGCTTCGCGATTGGACATTGCTGTCGGTCGAAGGCGGGCGCTGGCCGTTCATGGGGGGCGAACTCATCCTGCGCGAGGTCGATCTCAATTTCGGGATCTCGGAACAGCGGCGCTATGTCTTCGAGATCGTCGGGCTCGATGCGGGGGTCTTCGTCGAACAGATGGATATCGGCAATCTGGCGGCGACGGGCATTTTCGACGGCACGGTCCCGATCGTCTTCGACGCCTCGGGCAACGGCCGGATCGACGAGGGCGAACTGGTCTCGCGCGCGCCCGGCGGCAATATCTCCTATGTCGGCGAGCTTACCTACGAGGACCTTTCGCCGATGGCCGATTTCGCCTTCGACGCGCTGCGCAGCCTCGACTATTCGCGAATGCGCCTGGTGATGGAGGGGCCGCTGACCGGCGAAATCGTCACGAGGGTGCGGTTCGACGGGATCAGCCAGGGTGAGGGCACCGCGAGCAATTTCATCACCCGGCGGCTGGCGCGTCTGCCCTTGCGGTTCCGGATCAACATCCGCGCGCAATTCTATCAGCTCATCAATTCGATGAAATCGCTCTACGATCCCGCAGCGGTGCGCGATCCTCGCGAACTGGGGCTGCTGTCCGACGACGGCAGCCGGCTGATCCGGCGCGAGATCACCGGCGAGGAAGCGGGACCGGAAGACGATCCGGACGATCCGTTCGCGGCGGAAGTCACCATTCAGGAGCAGGAAAGCGAGTGAGCGCTATGACAGTGCAAGAATTGACGGGCCGCGCGCGGCTTGCGACACCCGGCATCATGCAGTGGGCATGGGCGCAGGGGGTGGACAGCCAGCGGGGCCGCAAGGCGGGCGCAATCGGAAAGGCGTTGCCGATCTTGGGCGCGCTGGCGCTGGGAGGATGCATCACGGTCAACGCGCCCGAGGACGCGATCGTCATCGAGCTCAACGTGAACATCCGCCAAGAGGTGATCTACCGGCTGGCCGCCGATGCAGGCAATACGATCGAAGAAAACGCGGACATCTTCTGATCCGCAGTGCTAGACCGACCCGCGCGACATTCGCACCAGAGGTGACATGATGAACAGACTGACCAAATCGGCGCTGGGTTTTGCCGGCGCGACGCTCGCCCTCGGCGCGCTTGCTGCGCCTGCTTTCGCGCAGCGCGATCCCGCCTATGACAACGCCCGCTCGGCCGGCCATGTCGGCGAGAAGATGGACGGCTATCTCGGGATCGTGGTGCCGGAAACCGAGGCTCTGCGGCGGATCGTCAACAGCATCAACATCAAGCGTCGGGCGGTGTATTCGGACAAGGCGCAGGCCGCCAATGCGACGCTCGAGGAATACGCTTTTGCCGCCGGATGCCAGGCGATCCTCAAGACCGTCCCGGGGGAAAAGTACCAGGCGCCCGACGGCAGCTGGCAGACCCGCGGTCCCGGCGCACCCCAGCGCGATCCGCGCTGCCCCTGAACGACGCGGCGCAGCCGGGTGGTGCCGGCCCGCCTACGATAGGGCTTCTCACGGGCGCGCCGCGTGTTGACTCGTTTCCGACCCCCGCCTAAGGGGTCGGCGCCCTCGGCGGGCGGCTTTGCCCGTGCTGCGCATTCCCATCAAACGGAGGCTGGCATGAGCGACGAGAAGCCCGCAAGAGAACCCATCGGCGAAGATGCGCGGATCGACGCGCTC
>JAHJPT010000046.1 GCA_018819685.1 Alphaproteobacteria bacterium | reverse complement strand
CTCCTCATATTCGAGGAACATGCCGTATTCGCTCTCGGGCATGCCGATGGTGTCGAGCAGATGGCTGTAGGCGGCGATGTGCACCGTCTCCATGTTGGAGAAGGCGGCGAGCATCATCTTGACCTCGGTCGGCTTGAACACGCGGCCGTATTTCTCGTGGTAGCAATCCTGCACCTCGATGTCGGCCTGGGTGAAGAAGCGGAAGATCTGCGTGAGCAGATTGCGCTCGTGATCGGAGAGCTTCTGCGCCCAGTCGCGGCAATCCTCGCCCAGCGGCACTTCCTCGGGCATCCAGTGGATCTGCTGCTGGCGTTTCCAGAAGTCGTAGGCCCAGGGGTATTCGAAGGGCTTGTAGGTCTTGCGGGCTTCGAGCAACGACATCTTGTGTCTCTCCGGATCAGCGTGAACGACTCATATAGGGAAAAGCGCCGGGTTTTCGAAGGCAAAGCTGCTCGATTCGGCGGGGATAAGACCCGGTCAAGCGAACAAAGCGTGACCGGGCTCGCATCGCGCCCGCAAAGCTGCGGCTCGGACAGGCCGGGACCGGCTGATCGCGAGCGGAGCCCGACGGCTATTGCGCGCCCGACAACGGCACGTCGAGCAGGATCAGCGCCGCCCCGTCCTCCACGCCGTACGACCAGTGCAGCCGTTCCGAAACCGTCGGCGGTTCGACCACGAAGGCGATCGTCACCCGACCGAGCGGTTCGCCGTTCTTGCCGTAAGTCCGGCCCCGGTGTTCGAACGTGGCGGGATCGTCGCCGAGCGGTTCGAGCGTCACGCTTCGGATGTCCTGTTCGACCAGCCTCGCGACGAAATCGCTGAACCGTTCGCGCACCTCCTCGTCCACTCCGTCCCACTTGGCGAGGCTGAGCAACAAGGCTGCGTCCCGGGTGGAAAATGCGTGGTGGATGCGGTCGGCCAGTATCTGCGCCGCGGGATCTGCGGGCAGATCGGCATCGTCCGGATGATCCGATGCGTCCCCGGCGGCTTCGACATTCGAAATCGCGGCAGTGTGGGGCTGAGCCCAGGCGGGCGCAGCGCCCAGCGCCAGCGCCAGCACGGGCGCGGCCAGCGTGGCACGAAGCGGAAAGGGACGCATCGGGATAACCCCTCACCTTGGCCGTTCGCAGCGAACGGGCTGCGCGCGCATAGCACATGGGAGCCGAAAAAGCGCCGGGCTTCGGATGGGCGCAGATCGGCGCAGGCGGGCGCGCCGGTAGAAGGCCGGAAGCAGGCCGGAAGCGGGTGTTTCCTGCGACGAATGGCGGAACGGGCGGGGGCCGCGAGCCGTTGATGGGGTGAAGGAGACGCACCCATGGGACAATACGAACCGACCGACAGCCGCAACGTCACGCTCTCGAACGACACCGCGCCGGGCGAGCCCGACCGCACCGGCCCGCGCGAAGGCGAGACCCGCCGGCAAGAGCCGCGGAGCGACGATGCCTCGAACAGCCCTGGCTCGGGTGGCGCGCAGACCGGCTATGGCAACAGCCGCAACGAGCGGGGCACGGCGGAGCAGGACGTCGCGACCGGGAAGCGCGCTGCGAAGGATGGGGCGGTCGTGGGCGAAACCTCGAGCGACCCCGCGCGCAAGGCGCAGGCCGACGCCAAGCGCCCGCTCGGCGGCGCCTGAACCGCCCGTTCGGCACTCCGTCCCGCGCTTGCCGCGCGAGCCGTTGCTCAGCGCCGACGAAGCGAGGAACGGAGTCCGCCGCTCGCCCGTTGATAGGGTATAAGCAATTTAAAAGATTGGAGAATATATGTTCGAGAAGATTCGCATCAAGGAGCACATGGAAGTCGCAAACGCCAAGGGCGATCATGTCGGAACCGTCGACGAGGTCGAGGACGACAAGATCAAGCTGACCAAGAGCGATGCCGCCGACAGCATGCACCACTATCTGTCGATGAACGACGTCGACAAGATCGACGACAATCGCATCTATCTCAAGGAAAGCGCGGTCATCCCCGCGGGCCTCGGCAACAAGGCGACCGTGACGGCCTGACCCGAGCCGAACTTTGAAACCACCGGTCCTAACGGATCGGCAGGTCATGAAAAACCCCGGCGCACCATGCGGTGCCGCCGGGGTTTTTGCGTGCTGGAGGGTCGCCCGCCCGCCGCTACTGGCCGGCCATCACTGGCAGGACAGGCATTCCTCGTAATCGGTCTGCTCGCCCAGCCCCGCCATCAGCTCGATCTTGGCCGCGTCGGCGGTGTTGTCGGCCTCGACCCCGCCCGCGAAGCCCGCGCGCTGCACGCTCTTGGAGCGCAGGTAGTAGAGCGATTTGATGCCCTTCTCCCAGGCCTGGAAGTGCAGCATCATCAGATCCCATTTGTCGACATCGGCGGGGATGAACAGGTTGAGGCTCTGCGCCTGATCGATGAAGGGCGAGCGATCGGCGGCGAATTCGAGCAGCCAGCGCTGGTCGATCTCGAAGCTGGTCTTGAAGGTCGCCTTCTCCTCCTCGGTGAGGAAGTCGAGATGCTGGACCGAGCCGCCCTTCTCGAGGATCGAATTCCAGACGTTGTTGGAATTCTTGCTCTTCTTGTCGAGAATCTTCTCCAGATAGGGATTCTTGACGATGAAGCTGCCCGACAGCGTCTTGTGGGTGTAGATATTAGCGGGGATCGGCTCGATGCAGGCGCTGGTGCCGCCGCAGATGATGCTGATCGACGCGGTTGGAGCGATCGCCATCTTGCAGGAGAAGCGCTCCATCGCGCCGGTTTCCTCGGCATCGGGGCACGGCCCGCGCTCCTTGGCGAGTACCATGCTGGCTTCCTCGGCCTTGGCGCTGATGTGCTTGAACATCTTCAAATTCCAGACCTTGGCCATCGGGCTTTCGAAGCCGATGCCCTTCTGCTGGAGGAAGGAGTGGAAGCCCATCACGCCCATGCCGACGCTGCGCTCGCGCATCGCCGAATATTTGGCCCGCGCCATCTCTTCGGGCGCGCGGTCGATATAGTCCTGCAGGACGTTGTCGAGGAAGCGCATGACGTCCTCGACGAACTGCTTGTCGCCCTGCCACTCGTCCCACTTTTCCAGATTGAGCGAGGACAGGCAGCACACCGCGGTGCGATCGTTGCCGAGATGGTCGCGGCCCGTCGGCAGGGTGATTTCCGAGCACAGGTTCGAGGTCGAGACCTTGAGCCCCAGCTCGCGGTGATGCTGGGGCATCATCCGGTTCACGGTGTCGGAGAAGACGATATAGGGCTCGCCCGTCGCCAGCCGGGTTTCGACCAGCTTCTGGAACAGCGAGCGCGCATCGATGGTCTTGCGCACCGAGCCGTCGCGCGGGCTGACCAGATCGAACTCGCTGCCGCTGCGCACCGCTTCCATGAAGGCGTCGGTCAGCAGCACGCCGTGATGCAGATTGAGCGCCTTGCGGTTGAAATCGCCCGATGGTTTGCGGATCTCGAGGAATTCCTCGATCTCGGGGTG
>JAHJPT010000045.1 GCA_018819685.1 Alphaproteobacteria bacterium | reverse complement strand
GCCATGTTGTGGATCGAGATGAAGGCGCTGGTGGTCGGGCAGCCATAGGCCATCGCCTCCATGATCAGCGCCGCCTCGAGCCGGCCGAGCCCGATCCCGCCGGCTTCCTCCGAGACGTAGATCGCCCCGAAGCCCAATTCGGCGGTGCGCTTGATCACCTCGCGCGGGAAGTGGTGCTCCTCGTCCCATTGCGCGGCGTGCGGGGTGATGTTGTCGGCGGTAAACCGGCGCGCCATCTCCTGGATCGCGAGCTGGTCGTCGGTAAGCTGGAACTGTCCTGTCATGGCGCCCGCTCTAGCGGGGCCGACGCGCAGAGGAAAGAGGGCGGTCGGCGGCTCATTCGACGACTGCCTCGGCCTCGATTTCCACCTTCCAGTCGGGGCGGCACAGCCAGGCGACGCCCTGCATCGTCGCAACCGGGCGCGTCTCGCCGAAAAAGCGGGCATGGACCGCGCCGACCGCGTCCTGGTCGGCGGGATCGGTCAGCAGCATTCGGGTGCGGACGACGTCGCTCGCACCGCCACCAAGCTCGGTCACCGCTTTCAGGATCAGCGCGAGGCAGCGTTCGGCCTGCGCAGCTGCATCGCCGGGGACGGTCGAGCCGTCGTCGCCGACCGGTCCGGTCCCGGCCACCACGATCCGGTTGCCGACCCGCAGGGCGCGGGCGAAGCCGAACCGCGATTCGTAAGGCGATCCCGTGAAAGCCCGGCGGCGCGTACTCATCCGCAGGAGATTTCGGTGATCGCCATGGCGCGATCGTAGCTCACGCGGACCCGGTCCGGACGGTAGTCCATCGTCACCGCGGTGTCGGGGGCAACCCACTGGAACACGTCCGCACCGGTTCGCTGACGGATTTCGGTGCCGATCGCGGCGGTAGCGCGCTGGCCGATGAAGCTCTCCGTGCCGGCGGTCGAACAGGTGCCGTTCTCGCCGGCGACGCGGTCCACCGGTTCGCCGGGCGACCCCGATGGGGTCGTGCATGCTGCGGCCAGGGCCGGGCAGATCAGGATGGCGGAGAGTTTGGCGAATTTCATGTCACGTCTCGCAGCGTTTGAGGGGAGTGGGTTCGAAATCTTCTTCGCCCGCGGGCGCGGTGGGGATCAGGCGACCGTCCTCGGCGAGGGCAAAGCGGCGGCGGACCGTCCAGCGCTCCCCTTCGCCCTCCATCGCCAGGGTGACGACGACCGCATCGGGACCATCCGCGACGATATCGGTCACCGCGCCACGCGCTTCGTAAAAGCCCAGGCTGCGCTCGCCGATTTCGATCCGCAGGTCCGATGCCGGCGCGCAATTGCCGTCGACCGCATCCCAGACGCCGCGAAACCGCTGCGGGATCGCGGTCAGCTGTCGCGTCGGACCTTGCGCGGTCGGATCGGCCAGCGACCGCTCCGCCTCGCGCAGATTTGCGTCGTCAGCGGTGCCAACCGGCGCGACCTCGCTCTCGACCGGCGGCTCGCTCTCCTGCGAACAGGCGGCGAGCGCGAGGGGCAGGGTCAGCGACAGCGTGGCAGCGAGAGCGATCCGCATCGCGCTCAGCCCATCGTCGGGATGACGAAGGCGTTCGATCCATCGCCGCCTCCATCGGGCCAGCGCTGGGTAACCTTCTTGGTCTTGGTCCAGAACCTGAGGCCTTCGGTGCCGTACTGGTCGATGTCGCCGAAGCCGGAACGCTTCCAGCCGCCGAAGCTGTGATAGCTGACCGGCACCGGGATCGGCACGTTGATCCCCACCATCCCGACATTGACGCGATGCGCGAATTCGCGCGCGGCGTGGCCGTTGCGCGTGAAGATGGCGACGCCATTGCCATATTGGTGTTCGCTGGGGAGCCGCACCGCTTCCTCGAAATCCTTGGCGCGGACGATCTGCAGCACGGGGCCGAAGATCTCTTCCTGATAGCTTTCCATTTGGGTGGTGACGCGGTCGAGCAGCGTCGGGCCGACGAAGAAGCCCTTCTCGTGACCCTGCAGCGAGAATCCGCGCCCGTCGATCACGACCTCGGCGCCTTCCTTCTCGGCGGTGTCGATCCAGCCTTCGATCCGCGCCTTGTGCTCGGGCGTGACCACCGGGCCGTAATGCGCCTCGGGATCGTTCGAAACGCCGATCCGCAGCGCGTTGATCGCGGGGATCAGCTTTTCG
>JAHJPT010000044.1 GCA_018819685.1 Alphaproteobacteria bacterium | reverse complement strand
GATCGCCGCGCGGGTGCGGTCGAGCGCCTGGACATAGGCGAACGGGCTCATCGCCTGGCTGCCGACGTGGAAGCAGACGCCCAGCCAGTCCGCATGCTGGCGCGCCTGCTGGAGCAACAGCGGCCCCTCAGTGAGGTCGCAGCCGAACTTGCTGGCGAGGCTGAGTTCGGAAAATTCGGAGGACACGCGCAGCCGGACGCACAGCCGCAGATCGGTGGCCGCTTCCCCGGCATCGTCGGTGCAGGCAGCGACGATCTTCTCCAACTCCTCGACACTGTCGAGGCTGAAGGTCTTCACTCCATGGAGCCGATAGGCCTCGCGGATCGCGCTGGGCGCCTTGATCGGGTGCATGAAGCACAGCACCGCTTCGGGCAGGATGCCGCGCACCAGCCGCACCTCGGCGATCGAGGCGACGTCGTAATGCGTCACCCCGGCGTTCCAGAGCACGCGCAGCAGCTCGGGCGAAGGATTGGCCTTCACCGCATAGAGCGACTTGCCCGGAAACTTCTCGACGAAGAAGCGCGCCGCACGCGTGGCGGCGTGCGGACGGTTGAGAATGACGGGTTCGTCAGGCGCGAGAGCGCGAACTACGGACCGGGCGTCGGGATAGGTGAGCAATTCAAGGGACCCCCAAAACGGTTAGGTTTCGTGACACTGCCTAGCGGTCGTGAGTCCCACCCTTGTTGAAGGGGCTTCGGCAGCGGAGGAGCGCATGTAGGGCCTGCGCGTGCAAAAGCAAGCGGATTCCCCGCGGCCAGCAACGGCTGGTCGCAGCGACATTTCAGGACAGCCGGTTGCGGAAATCCTCATAGCCGAAGCTCCTGACCAGTTCGAGCGCATCGCTGTCGCTGTCCCACAGCCAGATCGAGGGCAGCGGGACGCCGTTGAATGTGTTGGTCTTGACCATCGAATAATGCGCCTGGTCGAGGAATGCGATCCGCTGCCCCGGTTCGGCAGGCACCGGCAGGCGGTAGTCGCCGATCACGTCGCCCGCGAGGCAGGAGGGCCCGCCCAGCCGCACTGCACTGCCCTCGCCGGTCTCGTGGAGCCCCGTCTCGTTCAGCATGGCCGGGCGATAGGGCGCCTCGATCACATCGGGCATGTGGCAGGTGGCGGAGACATCGGTGATCGCGAAGGGGACCTCGTTGACCCCGGTGTCGAGAATCGTCCCGACCAGGATGCCGGCATCGAGCGCCACCGCCTCGCCCGGCTCGAGATAGATTTCGGCGCCGGTGTCATCCTTGGCGTCGCGCAGGAACTCGATCAGCTCATCGCGCTGGTAATCGGCGCGGGTGATATGGTGCCCGCCCCCCATGTTGATCCATTTGAGCTGGCCGAAATAAGGTTCGATCACATCGAATACCCGGTCCCAGGTCTGCGCCAGCGGCTCAAAATCCTGTTCGCACAGATTGTGGAAATGGATTCCCTCGACACCCTCCATATGCTCCTCGGTGAGCTGGTCGAGCGGGAAGCCCAACCGCGAGCCGGGGCTGGAGGGATCGTAGCGCGGCACTTCGCCGGTGGGGACTTGCGGATTGATGCGCAGGCCGACGTCGAAATCGCCGCCGGTCGCCCGCGCCTGATCCATGATCAGCGCCGCGCGGCGCATCTGCGCGGGCGAATTGAAGATCAGGTGGTCCGAAAGCCGGCAGATCTCCTCGAGATCCTCGGGCTTGTAGGCGGCGCAATAGGTGGCGATCTCGCCATCGTAGAACTCGCCCGCGAGCCGCGCTTCCCACAGCCCCGAGGCGCAGACCCCGTCGAGATACTCGCCGATCAGCGGCGCGACCGACCACATCGAAAAGGCCTTGAGCGCCGAGAGCACCTTGATGTCGGCGGCGTCGCGGATCTCGGCCAGCACCTGACAATTGGCGCGCAGCTTCGCGGCATCGACCACGAAAGCGGGGCTGTCGACGCGCGAGAGGTCGAACTGCGCAAAGGCGCCCGGATCGCCGGCTTTGGTTTCCATTTTCAGTCCAGTCTCAATAGGGCCCGCTCGTCATTGCGAGGAGCCCCGAACTTGCTTTGGGGCGACGTGGCAATCCAGTTTCCGACGCTGCGAATCATAAACCGCCGAGCCATGGATTGCTTCGCTGCGCTCGCAATGACGAGAGCTGTGGAATCATTCAGTTGCGCGCATCAGAAACCTACCGGCCCGTCCAGCTCCTGCACATCCCACGGCAGGCCATGGGCGTTGAGCATGTCCATGAAAGGATCGGGGTCGAACTCCTCCATGTTGAACACGCCCCCCTGTCCATTCGGGCCTTTCCACTTGCCCTGCAGCACCATCGCGCTGCCGATCATCGCGGGGACGCCGGTGGTATAGGAAACCGCCTGGTTGCCGGTTTCGGCATAGGCGTCCTCGTGGTCACAGATATTGTTGATGTAGAAGGTTTTTTCGCCGGAACCGTCGAGCGCCTCGCCGGTGGCGATTACGCCGATATTGGTCTTGCCCTTGGTGGTCTCGCCCAGCGATTCGGGCTTGGGCAGCACCGCGGCGAGGAACTGCAGCGGGACGATCTCGCGGCCCTGGTATTTCACCGGTTCGATGCTGGTCATGCCGACGTTCTGCAGCACGGTGAGATGCGTGATGTACTGATCGCCGAAGGTCATCCAGAAGCGCGCGCGTTCGAGCTCGGGGACGAAGCGCGCGAGGCTTTCGAGCTCCTCGTGATACATCATGTACATGTTCTTGGGGCCGACCTCCTCGAAGTCGAATTCGACCTTCTTGGCCAGCGCGGGCGTTTCGACAAAAGCGCCGTTTTCCCAGTGGCGCGCGGGCGCGGTGATCTCGCGGATGTTGATCTCGGGATTGAAATTG
>JAHJPT010000043.1 GCA_018819685.1 Alphaproteobacteria bacterium | reverse complement strand
CTGCTCGGTGCTTTGCTGCCCTATCTGTTCGGGGCGATGGGGATGACCGCGGTCGGCCGCGCGGCGGGCGACGTGGTCAAGGACGTCCGCGACCAGTTCCGCGAGAACCCGGGCATCATGCAGGGCACCTCCAAGCCCGACTACGCCAGGACCGTCGATCTGGTCACCAAGGCGGCGATCAAGGAGATGATCGTGCCCAGCCTGCTGCCGGTGCTGGCGCCGATCGTGGTCTATTTCGTGATCACCGCGATCGCCGGGCAAGAGAACGGCTTTGCGGCGCTCGGCGCTCTGCTGCTGGGCGTGATCGTCAGCGGGTTGTTCGTGGCGCTGTCGATGACCGCCGGTGGCGGCGCCTGGGACAATGCCAAGAAATACATCGAGGACGGCAATCACGGCGGCAAGGGTTCCGAAGCCCACAAGGCTGCGGTGACCGGCGATACGGTGGGCGATCCCTACAAGGACACCGCGGGTCCGGCGGTGAACCCGATGATCAAAATCACCAACATCGTCGCGCTGCTGCTGCTCGCGGCGCTGGCGGGCGGTACGGTCTGACCCGCGCCTGCCGCTGACCACATGGGCCCCGCCCGGAGCAATCCGGGCGGGGTTCTTGTCTGCGGATGCTTTAAAGCTTCTTAAGCGCAAGGCTGCTAGGGCAGGGACCGCGACGCAGATGCTCGCGCTAGCAGGGATCGATCGGTGTCCGGCATTGCTTCGAGATTGGACGCTACGGCAGCAGCGCAGGATCTGCGCTGTCCGGCGGCGACCTCGGGCGATGTCGTCTGGCTCGACGGTGCGGAGGCGCTTGCCGGATCGTTCGCCAGCGAATGGAGTGCGCTGGCCGATCATGCCGCCGCGCCCAACCCCTTCTACGAGGAATGGAATCTGCGGCCGGCCCTCGCCGAACTCGCGGGCGGCAAGGATCTGACGATCCTCGCCTATCGCGAAGCGGGGACGCTCGCCGGCTTGCTCCCCGTCGCCCGCGCGGGGACCTATTACGACCGGCCGATCCCCCATCTTGCCGGATGGCTGCACGACAACGCCTTTTGTGGCACCCCGCTGATCCGGCGTGGCAGCGAGGAGAGGTTCTGGCGGGCTGCGCTCGCCGTGCTCGACCGGCGCGCGGGTACGGCGTTCTTCCTCCACCTGCGGCATCTCCCAAGCGATGGTCCCGCGACGCTGGCGCTGCGCCGGGTGCTCGACGAAACGGATCGCGCCGCCACCGTGGTGGGTCGCGAGGAGCGCGCGCTGCTCGCTTCCGATCTCGACTCGCAGGCCTATTTCGAAGCCGCGTTGAGCGGCAAGAAACGCAAGGAACTGCGCCGCCAGGCCAAGCGTCTGGGCGAGCTCGGAGAGCTGCAGGTCGAGCGCCGGACCGGAACCGAAGGTCTCGAACGCTGGATCGACGATTTCCTCGCTTTGGAACACGCGGGCTGGAAGGGCGAGGAAGGCTCCTCGCTCGCCACCCATCCCCCGGTAGCGGGCTATTTCCGCGCCGCGCTTCAAGGCGCCGCGCGGGCGGGCAAGCTCGAGCGGCTGGCGCTTACGCTCGACGGCGCCCCGATCGCCATGCTCGCCACCTTCCTCGCGCCGCCCGGCAGCTTCTCCTTCAAGACCGCCTTCGACGAGCGCTATGCGAAATTCTCGCCCGGCGTGCTGCTCCAGCAGGAAAACCTCGCGCTGCTCGATCGCGGCGACATCGCATGGTGCGACAGCTGCGCGGCGGCAGATCACCCGATGATCGAGCGGATCTGGCGCGAAAAACGCGCGACGATCGCCGTAAATATCGCGCTCGGCGGGCCGCTGAAACGGACAGCCTTCCGCCTGCTGAGCCGGCTCGAACGCAGCGCCGAACCATGGGGAATGAACTGCGATGGATAGCACCGCAACCGCAATGCCCGCCGACCAGACGAAGATTCCCCGGCATACCGGCCCCGGCAATGCCGCGATCTTCGACGCCGCCACGCGCGAGCGGTTCGGGCAGCTCTATCCCGAGCAGCCGCATGTCCTCGCGCATGCGCTGGGTTCGCACCCTTTGCTCGAACTGGGCAGCCTCGCCGCGCTGGCGGGACGGCTCCCCGAAAGCTCGATCGAATACAATCGCGGCGATCTGCCGATCGGGGTCGATGGCAAGCCGGGCGCGACCGGGCTCTCGATCGAAGACACCATCCGCCGCATCGCCTCGGCCAACAGTTGGGCGGTGCTCAAGAACATCGAGCAGGACCCGGCCTACGAGGTACTGCTGCTGGGCCTGCTGGGCGAATTGCGCGGTGAGATCGAGGTCCGCACCGGGGCCATGCTGCGCCCGCACGGGTTCGTCTTCATCTCCTCGCCCGATGCCGTCACCCCCTATCATTTCGACCCAGAGCACAACATCCTGCTGCAGGTGAAGGGCTCGAAGGTGATGACCCAGTTTCCCGCCGGGGATGCCCGTTTCGCGCCCGACGAGGTGCACGAGACCTATCATTCGGGTGGCGCGCGCGGATTGCGCTGGCAGGAGGATTTCGCGGAG
>JAHJPT010000042.1 GCA_018819685.1 Alphaproteobacteria bacterium | reverse complement strand
TCCCGACCGGCTTGATAATAATTTTTTCGAGTACTGACTTATGACCCAAATCCGCACCGACTGGACCCGCGACGAGATCGCCGCGCTGTTCGAGCTGCCCTTCACCGAATTGCTGTTCCAGGCGGCCAGCGTTCACCGCGCGAACCATCCGCCCGAGCAGGTCCAGCTCTGCACGCTGCTGAGCATCAAGACCGGCGGGTGCCCGGAGGACTGCGGCTATTGCTCGCAGTCGGTGAAGGCCGATTCCGGGGTCGAAGCGACCAAGCTGATGGAGGTGCAATCGGTCCTCCAGCGCGCAGCGCAGGCCAAGGATGCCGGCTCGCAGCGGTTCTGCATGGGTGCCGCCTGGCGCAATCCCAAGGATCGCCACATGCCTGCCATCGTCGAGATCGTGAAGGGCGTACGCGCGATGGGGCTGGAAACCTGCATGACGCTGGGGATGCTGACGCCGAAGCAAGCTGAGATGCTGAACGAGGCCGGGCTCGACTATTACAACCACAATGTCGATACCGGTCCGGAATATTACGAGCGCGTGATCTCGACGCGCAACTATCAGGACCGGCTCGACACGCTGCAAAACGTGCGCGATGCCGGGATCAACGTGTGCAGCGGCGGGATCGTCGGCATGGGCGAAACGCGCGGCGACCGGGTGGGCTTCGTCCACACACTCGCGACGCTGGAACGCCATCCCGAGAGCGTGCCGGTCAACGCGCTGGTGCCGGTCAAGGGCACGGTACTGGGCGACATGCTCGCCGACACGCCGCTGGCCAAGATCGACGATATCGAATTCGTCCGCACCGTCGCGGTGGCGCGGATCTGCATGCCGCTGAGCATGGTGCGGCTGTCCGCCGGGCGTGAAAGCATGAGCGAGGCGACGCAGGCGCTGTGCTTCCTCGCGGGCGCGAATTCGATCTTCACCGGCGACAAGCTGCTCACCGCCGCCAATGCCGGCGACGAGAGCGATGGCACTCTGTTCGCCAAGCTGGGGCTCACGCCGCTGCAGGGCGAGGAGCCGATGCGGGCGTGTAAGGTCAGCGAGCCGGCCGAGTGACCACCTGTCAGCCCCGTCACCCTGGCCCCCGAGCCGGGGTCCAGCTGCCTTCGGGCGCGGCGCTCGAAGCAAGCTGGACCCCGGATCAAGTCCGGGGTGACGGTGGGATTTGTCTCTAGGCTTCTCCGTCGATCAACTGCTCCCCAAAGCGCGCGGCGGCGGGCAGCTCCAAATGGGCCTGGCGAGGCTCGACGAGCGCGAGTGGCTGCAGCCCGACCCCGATCGCGTAGCGCGGGCCGAGGGGTTCGCGGACTACCCCGAAGGCATCCAGCTTGCGCCCGAGGCAGAAGCACCCGGGCTAGAACTGGCGGCAATGCTCGGGCTCGCCGGCAGCTTGTCCAAGGCCGCAGCCGCGCATCACGAAGACATGTGCCTGCTCACAAGGCGCGAGGGCGAAGACGTCTATCGCCTCGTCGGTGCGGCGGTGGCTTGGCCCTCGGACTGGCGGCCTGCGCAAAAGCTGGGCCTCTCGCTGACCGCGCTGCATGCGCCGATCCACGGCTATGCCGAGCAGCTTGCCAGCGGAGTGGACCACTTCATGGAACGGCTCGAAGCGGGCAAGATCTTCGGCCGCTGCAACTGGTTCATTGCGCCCACCCGAGCGCGGCGCTGGGTGGCAGAAGCGCCCGAGCGCGCCTTCGCGCGTGTCGATGCCGAGAACGCGGGCGAGACGCTGTTCGTCCGCTCCGAACGCCAGACGCTGCGGCGTTTGCCCGAAACCGGCGCGATCCTTTTCACCATCGGCGTCTATGTGGAACCGCTCGGTGCCTTGTCGGATGCAAATGTGGCGATGCTGGAGCGCGCAGTGCGCTCCCTGGCGGCGGGCGAAGGCGATCGGCGCGGCGCAGGGGCTTACGCGGCGGCGCTAATCGGCTATGCGACCCGCCGAGGTCTGGGGACGGGGACGTGATGCGAGCGAGAAATCGATGCGGCATTTGCGAGCGGGCGGCATGATCGCGCTGTCGCTCGCGACGGCGCTTGCCACGGCGCTGGCGCCGCAGGTCGCGATCCCGGCGCGGGAAGCCGCGGATTGCGCCGAACCCCTCACTCAGGCTGCGATGAATATCTGCGCCGTGCAGGACTATGCCCGCGCCGATGCCGAACTCAACCGGGTCTGGCGCGAGTTGCGTATCGTTGCCAAGTGCGCCGATGAGCATACCCGCGCCGACGGCCGACCGGGCCATTGGGCGAGCCTGCTCGAGGCGCAGCGCGCCTGGCTCGGCTATCGCGATGCGCATTGCCGTCTCGTCGGCTATGATGCTCGCGGCGGTTCGCTGGAGCCGATGCTCGTATCCGGCTGCAAGACCGAATTGACCCGCGCCCGCACCCAGCGCATGCGGGAATTGCTTACCAATCAGGTGTCCGGCGAAGCCAAGGCCGGAGCGGAGAAATAGCTGTGTTCAAGAAAATCCTCATCGCCAATCGTGGCGAGATCGCTTGCCGCGTGATCAAAACCGCACGGCGGATGGGCATCGCCACGGTGGCGGTCTATTCCGATGCCGACGCACACGCGCCTTTCGTCCGCATGGCGGACGAGGCGGTGCGGATCGGGCCCGCGCCGGCCTCCGAAAGCTATCTGCTCGCCGAGGAGATCATCGAGGTCTGCAAGGCTACCGGCGCCGATGCGGTGCATCCGGGGTATGGGTTTCTCTCCGAGCGCGCGAGTTTCGTCGAGGCGCTAGATGCCGCCGGGATCGCGTTCATCGGCCCCCCCGCTGGCGCGATCGCGGCGATGGGCGACAAGATCGAGAGCAAGAAGCTGGCGCGCGCCGCCGGGGTCAACACCGTGCCCGGCTCCGAAGGCGCGATCGCCGACACCGCCGAGGCGCTCGAATGGGCCAACCGGATCGGCTATCCGGTGATGATTAAGGCCAGCGCGGGCGGCG
>JAHJPT010000041.1 GCA_018819685.1 Alphaproteobacteria bacterium | reverse complement strand
GATCCGCACGCCCTTCTTCGTCTTGGCGAGATTCTCGGCCGAGAGGATGTTGCGCGTCTCGTCGGTCAGCGGGGTATGCAGCGTGATGAAATCGGCGCGCGCGAGCAGCGTCTCGAGATCGACCTTCTCGACCCCGATCTCGACTGCATGATCCGGCGTCAGAAAGGGATCGTAGGCGATCACCTTCATCCGCAGGCCCTGCGCGCGCGCAGCGACGATCGAGCCGATATTGCCCGCGCCGATCAGGCCCAGCGTCTTGCCGGTGACCTCCACGCCCATGAAGGCGCTCTTGGGCCATTCGCCCGCCTGCGTCCGCGCATTGGCTTCCGGAATCTGCCTGGCCAGCGCCATGATCATGGCGATCGCGTGCTCGGCGGTTGTGATCGAATTGCCGAACGGCGTGTTCATCACCACCACGCCATACGCGCTTGCCGCCGGAATATCGACATTGTCGACCCCGATACCGGCGCGGCCGATCACCTTGAGCTTGGTCGCGGCTGCAATGATCTCGGGCGTCACCGTGGTGGAGGAGCGGATAGCGAGGCCGTCGTATTCGCCGATGCAAGCCTTGAGTTCCTCGGGCGTCATGCCCGTCTTGACGTCGACCTCGCAGCCGCGCTCCGTGAAGATGCGCGCGGCGTTGGGGTCCATCTTGTCCGAGATGAGGACTTTGGGTTTGGTCATGGTCTGAATTCCCGTGCGAGTTTCCGCGCAGGCGCGGACCTCGTGTAATGTATGACGATGAAGCGGCTTGCGGCCCCGCCTGTGCGGGGACGCGCATTACGCCTGCAGGCGACCGTAGGCCCACTCGATCCACGGCAGCAGGCGTTTCAGATCCTCCTGCTCGACGGTTCCGCCGCACCAGATGCGCAGGCTCGGCGGGGCGTCGCGATAGCCGTTGAAATCATAGCCGACATCGCGATCCTCGAGCATCTTGGCGATGCGCCCAGGCACCTTGGCCTGCTCTTCTTCGGTGAGGCTGTCGTAGTAATCGCCCTGGAAGACGAAGCACACGCCGGTGTTGGTGCGCTGCGCCGGGTCGGGGACCATGTTGCGCAGCCACGGGGTCGCCTCGATCCAGTCGGTGACGATCTTGGCATTGGCGTCGGCGCGTTCGAACATCGCCTTGCGCCCACCGATCGACTTCGCCCATTCGAGCGCGAGGATATAGTCCTCGGTCGCCAGCATCGAAGGGGTGTTGATCGTCGCACCCTCGAAGATCGCGCGGTTGAGCTTGTCGCCCTTCTTGAGCCGGAACAGCTTGGGCAGCGGCCATACAGGATCGGTGTTCTCGATCCGCTCGACCGCCTTGGGGCTGAGGATCAGCATGCCGTGCTGCGCTTCCGATCCCATCACCTTCTGCCAGCTGTAGGTCGTGGCATCGAGCTTGGGCCAATCCATCTCCATCGCGAAGATCGCGCTGGTGGCATCGTTGATGGTGACGCCTTCGCGGTCAGCTTCGAGCCAGTCGGTGTCCGGGATCTTGGCGCCCGAAGTGGTGCCGTTCCAGGTGAAGACGACATCGTCGCCCTGCGGGATCGAGGCGAGATCGGGGATTTCGCCGTAATCGGCATCGAGCGTGGTCAATTGGGGCAGTTTCAACTGCTTGACCGCGTCCTGAATCCAGACATTGCCGAAGCTTTCCCAGGCCGCGACCGTCGCCGGGCGATCGGGATGGAGCATCGTCCACATCGCGCATTCCAGCGCACCGGTATCGGACCCGGGCATGATCCCGACCAGATAGTCTTCGGGAATGCCGAGCAGTTCCTTGGACAGGTCGATGGCGTGCTTGAGCCGCGCCTTGCCCACACTCGAGCGGTGTGAACGACCCAGCGATTCGGTCTGGAGTTTGGAAAGCGCCCAGCCCTTGTGCTTGGCGGTGGGTCCGGATGAAAAAAACGGACGCTCCGGCTTCAATGCCGGTTCGGTATTGGCAGTCATGTATTCTCTCCTTGCAGAGAGCTCGCGCGGCGTTGGGACCGCGTGGCCCGGCGCCGGACCTAATGTTGCGCCGCAGCAAGTCAACGCGAAACAGGATTTCATCGACAGCCCGGTTGCGAGACGCGGTGAGCGCATCGCTCCGGCTTGCGCCCTCTCGCAGGCGCGATCTCCTGTCTCGCCAAAGCTTTGAGCCTCGCCTATGAGCCCGCGCAGGATGGCTGTCACCGATCTTCGCATCGCCCTCTTCAGCGGCAATTACAACTACACCCGCGATGGAGCGAATCAGGCGCTGAACCGGCTGGTGGGCTATCTGCTGGCGCAGGGCGCGGCGGTACGCGTCTATGCTCCGACCGTAGCCGAGCCCGATTTCGAGCCGACCGGCGATCTGATCGGCCTTCCCAATGTCCGGATGCCGGTGAAAGGGCGCGGCGAATACCGCATGGCCACCGGAATCGATGCCGCGGTGAAGCGCGATCTGGACGCATTCGCGCCCAATATGATGCACATCGCCTCCCCCGATCCGGGTGGCCATGCGGCGCTCAGATGGGCGCGGCGACGCGGCATCCCGGTGCTGGCCTCGGTTCACACCCGCTTCGAGACCTATCCGCGCTATTACGGGCTGGGCTTTCTCGAGCCTGTGGTCGAAGCAATGCTGCGCCGCTTCTACAATCGCTGCGATGCGCTGGTCGCGCCCTCCGAGAGCCAGATCGCCGAGCTCAAGGCGCAAAGGATGCACCACGACATCTCGATCTGGTCGCGCGGGGTCGATCGCGACATCTTCGATCCCGCGCGGCGCGATCTCGGATGGCGCCGCGCGCAAGGCATCGCGGACGACGAGGTCGCGATCGCCTTCCTCGGGCGGCTGGTGATGGAAAAGGGGCTCGACACCTTCGCCGCGGCGATCGCCGAACTGCGCAGGATGCAGGTCGCGCACAAGGTGCTGGTGATCGGCGACGGCCCGGCGCGCGGCTGGTTCGAGGGGGCGATGCCCGGCGCGAGCTTCGCCGGCTTCCAGACCGGGCGCGATCTGGGCCGCGCGCTGGCGAGCGCGGATGTCTTCTTCAATCCTTCGGTCACCGAGACCTTCGGCAATGTCACGCTCGAGGCGATGGCCAGCGGCCTGCCCGTGGTCGCCGCCGGCGCGACCGGCGCCGCTAGCCTGGTGGTGGATGGCGAAACTGGCGCGCTGGTCCCGCCGGGCGATGCCGCCGCCTTCGCCCGCGCGCTGGCGCCCTATTGCACCGAGCCTGCGCTGCTGCGCGAGCATGGCGATGCGGGTGAGCGCCGCGCCCGCGCCTATTCCTGGGATGCGATCAACCAGGCGGTGGTCGATGCCTATCTGCGGTTGCGGGAGCGCAAGCGCTAAGGTCGGTCAGCGCAGCACGCCCTTGTTCTTCATGCTGAGCGCGTAGATCAGCAGGAATGTGGCGATCGACCAGATCACGATGGAAATCGCCGCGCTGGGCCCGCTCGTCACCCATTCGGGCTGCTCGCTGATCGCCTGATAGAAGGTCGTGCCCGCGAGCCCCAGCAACGCCAGCGCGAAGGCCCAGACCGCATAGCGCAGCCGCATCAGCAGCAGGACCGAGCCGAGCACGCTGCTCCAGACGCCGAGCGCCCAGAAAGCATGGACCCAGCCGGGGAAGCCTATGAAATAGGCCAGCGCTGCCTCGGCGCTCACTCCCATGTCGGTGACCATGCCCTCCATGTATTCGAGGTTGCCGAGCTGCGTCTGAAGATAGTCGTTCGCACCGAAGGCGTTCCACAGCAGCGAGATCGCGCCCACCGCCCACAGATGCCATGGCGTTCGTGCCGGAAGTGTCGTCATCGTCATCCTCCCCCTTGCCTCGAGGCGTCAACTTACGCCCATCGGCGCCTGGTGCAAAGCGGCTTTGCGAAAGCACCTTCGGCACCCGCGATGATGGATTTCCCCTCGCCATTCCCTACATGGGAGCGATGGCCGATCTCTTCCCCGACACCGTGTCAGATGTGTCAGAACCCCCTCCCCGCGAAGACGCCCCGCTCGCCGACCGCCTGCGCCCCGCCAAGCTCGGCGAGGTCATCGGGCAGGACCATCTGACCGGCCCCGAAGGACCGATCGGCCGCATGGTCGCGGCGGGGCGGCTGTCCTCGATGATCCTGTGGGGCCCGCCCGGCACCGGCAAGACCACCATCGCCCGCCTGCTCGCCGCCAGCGTCGGGATGCGCTTCGAGAGCGTCAGCGCGGTATTCTCGGGGGTCGCCGATCTCAAGAAGGCCTTCGCCGCTGCCGACCGCGCCGCCGAGGCCGGCCAGCGCACGCTGCTGTTCGTGGACGAAATCCACCGCTTCAATCGCGCGCAACAGGACGGTTTCCTGCCCTTCGTCGAGCGCGGCACGGTGACGCTGGTCGGCGCCACGACCGAGAACCCCAGCTTCGCGCTCAACGCCGCGCTGCTCAGCCGCGCGCAGGTGCTCATCCTCCACCGCCTTGGTGCCGAAGCGCTGGGCCAGCTGCTCGACCGCGCCGAGACGCTCGAAGGACCGCTCCCGGTCACCGATCCGGCGCGCGATGCACTGATCGCCAGCGCCGACGGCGACGGGCGGTTCCTGCTCAACCAGGCCGAAACGCTCTACCATGCACAGCTCGACCAGCCGCTCGGCCCCGCCGAACTCGGCCGCTTCCTGCAGCGCCGCGTCGCGGTTTACGACAAGGATCGCGACGGGCATTACAATCTCATTTCCGCGCTCCACAAGGCGGTGCGCGGCTCCGATCCGCAGGCGGCGCTCTATTACCTTGCGCGGATGCTCACTGCGGGCGAGGAACCGCGCTTCCTCGCGCGGCGCCTGGTGCGCATGGCGGTGGAGGATATCGGCCTCGCCGATCCCCAGGCGCTGACGCAATGCATGGCCGCGAAGGATGCATACGAGTTCCTCGGCAGCCCCGAAGGCGAGCTGGCACTGGCGCAGGCCTGCCTCTACCTCGCCACCGCGCCCAAATCGAACGCCGTCTACAAGGCACAGAAGGCGGCGTGGAAGAGCGCGAAGGAAACCGGCAGCCTGATGCCGCCGCCCAACATCCTCAACGCGCCCACCAAGCTGATGAAGGAGATCGGCTATGGCGCGGGCTACAGCTACGATCACAATTCGGAGGAAGGCTTCTCGGGTGACGACTACTGGCCCGAGGAGATGGAGCCGCAGAGCTATTACGAGCCGGTCGAGCGCGGCTTCGAGCGCGAGATCGCCAAGCGGATGGACTATTGGGACAAGCTGCGGCGCACCCGCGGGTGAGCCGGTTCGCTCATTTTCTCGCCATCGACTGGTCGGGCGCCAGGGGCGAACGCCACAAGGGCATCGCGCTGGCGCTGGCCGATGCGCGCGGCGGGCCGCCGGTTCTGGTCGAGAGCAAAAAGGGCTGGAGCCGAACCGAGGTGCTCGCCATTCTGCGCGACGATCTGCCGCCCGATACGCTGATCGGCCTCGATCTCGGCATCGCGCTGCCGAGCGCGGACTGCGGCGCCTATTTCCCCGGATGGTCGAACTCGCCCACCGATGCTCCAGCACTGTGGGCGCTGGTCGACTCGATCGCCGCCGAGGAACCCCATCTCGCGGCCAACAGCGTGGTCGCGCATCCCGCGGTCCGCCCTTACTTCCGCGATGGGAGCGAGACCGGCGCGCGTTTCGGCTGCGACGACGCCGCGCATGGCCGCGGGCGGTTTCGGGTGACCGAACACGCGCAGGCGGCGATGGGCTGCAAACCCTATTCGAATTTCAACCTCGTCGGCGCGGCGCAGGTCGGAAAATCCTCGCTCACCGGAATGCGGATGCTGCATCGGCTGCGCGGCCATCTCCCGGTCTGGCCGGTCGATCCGACCGAGGACACAGGCTCGGTGATCGTTGAAATCTACACCTCGCTCGCCGCGCGCGAGGCGGGGCGCAGTGCGGGACGCGCCAAGATGCGCAGCTATGAGGCGTTGAACGAGGCGCTGGTCGCGCTTGGCTCTCCCACTGTCGAAGGCGCAGGCCCGATCGACGATCACGCTACCGATGCGCTGCTCGCCGCCGCCTGGTTGCGCACGGTCGCCGGCGATCCGCGCCGCTGGAATCCAACCGGAATGACGCCGGAAATCGCTCGCACCGAAGGCTGGACTTTCGGCGCGGTTTGATCGAAAGGCGCAGGATGATGTCGCCCTACCGCTTCGCTGCATGAGGGCGACGACGCCGGCTTAGCTCAGTTGGTAGAGCACCTGATTTGTAATCAGGGGGCCAGGGGTTCGAATCCTCTAGCCGGCACCATTCTTCCGCATCGCACGGACCCAACGGGACATCAGTTCCCCAGCCGGTCCTCGATCGCGTCGGACAGATCGCGCAGGCGCTCGGCATTGTAGCCAAGATCCGAAAGCCCCACCCGGCTCGCCGAGCGCATATCGATCCTGCCGTCGCGCACCCGCACGATCACATCGTCGCGAAAGCCGTAAGCGAAGGTTTCGGCCACACCTTCCACGGTTCCGGCGGCGGGATCGCGGCGGATGTCCTGCAAGCCGATATCCGCCATCGCGGCAACTGCGGCATCCAGCGCCGCGGCCTGGCTCACCTGCTCGGTGGCGATGGGCTGCAGATCGCCGTAGTTTTCGGCGATGACATCGGCGTGCGTCTTGATTGCAAGGCTCGGATCCACCCTGTCCTGCCACATCTCCAGTCGGCCGAGCGGGGTGGAATAATCGTTGAGTTCATTCGCGCCCCACTCCTCGCGCATCGCCAGGGTTTGCGCGGAGAACTGCGGCGGATCGTAGACATCGGTCGCGACATCGTGGATCGGCGGCGCAGCATTCCCCTGCGCGCGGACCGACATCAGCCCGGCGAACAGCACGACCGGGATCGCCAGCGCGAGCGCCGCTTTCCACCAGACCCCGCGCGGCGTGCGGAAAAATGCCAGCGCCAGCGCGACGAGCGCCATGGCGGCGGCGATCGCGATCAGGATCGG
>JAHJPT010000040.1 GCA_018819685.1 Alphaproteobacteria bacterium | reverse complement strand
CTCGGTCGCCCCATTTTCCCCCTATTCTCCGCGAGTCCCGCCGGACCGCGACTGCAAGGAAGCGGCCTGCGGGTCGCGCGCATTTCTGGACGGGATCGAAACCAATGACGGCATTCTGGACCGAAGCGGATTACGACGACCACGAGCTGGTCCAGCTGGTCCGCGATCCCAAATCCGGTCTGACTGCGATCATTGCGCTGCATTCCACCCATCTCGGGCCCGGCGCCGGCGGAACCAGGTTCTGGCATTATCCCGAGCCCAAGGACGCGATCCGCGACGTGCTGCGGCTGAGCCGCGGGATGAGCTACAAGAACGCCATGGCCGGGCTGCCGATGGGCGGCGGCAAGGCCGTTATTCTGGCCGACGCGGCGAAAACCAAGACCCCCGAGATGCTCGCGGCCTTCGCCGATGCGGTCGAAGCGCTTCACGGGCGCTACGTCACCGCCGAGGATGTCGGCATCTCCGAAGCCGATATGGCGCTGGTCGCCAAGCGCACGCAATATGTCTCCGGCCTTCCCAACGAGGATGCGGATGCCGCCGGCGGCGATCCGGGCCCGTTCACAGCAATGGGTATCTATCACGGCATCAAGGCGGCGGTGCGCCACAGACTGGGCAAGGATAGCGTCGAAGGCGTCCATATCGCGATCCAGGGCACCGGCAGCGTGGGCGGCGGGGTCGCCCGGCTGCTCGCCAAGGACGGCGCGCGGCTCACGCTCGCGGACATCCACCACGACCGGGTCGAGGAACTGGCGCGCGAGCTCGACGCCGAGACCTGCGCCAGCGATGCGATCATGGGTGTGACCTGCGACGTGTTCAGCCCGAATGCGCTGGGCGCGGTGCTCGACGATGCCGGGATCGCGCGGCTCGATTGCGCGGTGGTGGCGGGCGGCGCCAACAACCAGCTCGCCCGCGCCGGACACGGCCAAATGCTGGCCGAGCGCGGCATCCTCTACGCCCCCGATTACGTGATCAACGCCGGTGGCATCATCAGCGTCACGCTGGAGTATCTCAGCCGTCGCGAAGGCAGGGATTGCGACATCAACGAGGTCCGCAAGCGGCTTGCGCAGATCCCCGGGCGGCTCGAGGAGATCTGGACCGAAAGCGACGCCAGCGGCGTCTCGCCCGATCAGGTCGCCGACCGCATGGCGCAAAAGCTGATCGGTCGCTGATCGGGACCCTTGCATGGGGCAGGGGAGACTGTCAGAACCGTGGAAATCCGATGCATGGCTTCGCCAATCCCAAGCGTTTTCTGTCGCTGGCCCGCTGGCTGACACCCTCGTTGCTGGTGAGCGGTCTGGCGCTCGCGGGCGGGGCGCTGCTGTGGGGTTTCTTCGTCGTGCCGCCCGATCGGCTGATGGGCGAGACGGTGCGCATCCTGTTTCTCCACGTGCCCACCGCCTGGCTGGGGATGGGCGGCTGGTCGGCGATCGCGCTGGCGAGCCTGGTCTATCTGGTCTGGCGCCATCCGCTCGCCAATCTGGCCGCGCGCGGTGCCGCGGTGCCTGGACTGGTGTTCACCGCGCTGTGCCTGATCACCGGATCGATCTGGGGTCGCCCGACCTGGGGCACCTGGTGGGTATGGGACGGGCGGCTGACCAGCATGCTGGTGCTGCTGTTTCTCTACCTCGCTTATATCGCGCTGGCGCAGGCCGCCGAGCGCGAAGGGGTGAGCCCGCGCATCCCGGCGATCTTCGGACTGCTGGGCGCGATCAACATCCCGATCATCAACCGTTCGGTGGTGTGGTGGAATTCGCTCCATCAGCCGCCCAGCATCACCGCCGGCGGGAGCAGCATCGACGCCGCGTTCCTGGTGCCGCTGCTGGTGGCGGTGCTGGGCTTCTCGCTGCTGTTCGGCGCGCTGGTGCTGATGCGGATGCGCGCGCTGCTCGCCGATGCGCAGGCCGATGCGCGGCTGCGGCGCAAGGCGATGGAGGCCAGGGAGGCCTGAGATGATCCGCGAAGCGCTCGACCAGTGGGATTTCGTCGTCGCCGCCTATGCGGTGGGGGTGATCGGTATCCTCATGACGATCGGCTGGAGCTGGCTGGCGATGCGCCGCGCCGAACGCCGCCGTGACCGGATTCGCTGGCAGGGGCGCGGGAAATGAACGCGCTCAAGCCCAAGCATCAGCGGCTCGTG
>JAHJPT010000039.1 GCA_018819685.1 Alphaproteobacteria bacterium | reverse complement strand
CCACGGGTAGATCGAGCAGGACATGCGTCGCCCCGGCCGCGAGCTTCTTGGACAGGATGGACGCGACAAGTTGGACTTCACTATCCACATCGAGCGCGCGCTCGACTCCGATCAGGATGTCGTCAGCCGGGCTCAGGCGCACATTGCCGCCCCAGACGACACATCCGCCCTCACGCTCGACCACGCGCCGCATCGCTGCCAGATCGAGATTGACTGGCGCCATCACTTCCATCGCATCGGCCGTCCCTGCCGGCGAGGTGATGGCGCGGGAAGAGGTTTTGGGCATGGTGAAGCCGGCAGCGGTGACAATCGCCACAATGAGCGGAGTGGTGCGGTTGGCCGGGAGCCCGCCGACGCAGTGTTTGTCCAAAACCAGTTCATCGGGCCAGTCGAGCCGGTCACCCGCTTCGAGCATGGCACGTGTCAACGCCGCAGTTTCTCTCACGTCGAGCGGCTGCCCGGCAAAGGCGGTCACAAATGCGGCGAGTTCCACGTCGGAATAGCGGCCGGTGGCGATATCCGCGACGATCCGCGCAAGCCGGTCCTGCTCGAGACGATGGCCGTAGATCTTGGCGCGCACATCGCTCATCGAAGCGAGTGGCTGCGGATGACGCGCTTCAATGACATCGCCATCGCCAGCGTGAAGCTGGCGCCAAAGAGCGTTCGGCAATCCGACCTCGTCGGGGTCGAGCAGGCCGTTTGTCGTGAAAAAGAGCGTTGCGAGTGCGCGGCGGCCTCCCGCATGGACTTCCACGCGCGTCCGCGTCGCGAACCCTTCCGAACGGGCGACTGGACAGTCGGCGTGCATGAACACGATCGCTTCGCCGCCGGTCTCGATGCCGAGGCGTCGGACGCGCAGGCCATGAGGCGCCACTGGCTGGTCGGTAAGCATCTGAGGCCCGCTCGCCCTCACGCGAGAACCACGCGCTCGCCGTGTTCGGGCACCCGCGCCTCCCACCCAAGCCGTTCGGTGATGCAACGGCGAAACATATCGGAGGCCTCCGGCTCACCGTGAGTCACGAATGTCTGGATCGGCGGATCCTCGAAGCCGCCAAGCCATCGCAGGAGTTCGCCCTGGTCGGCATGGGCAGACAGCATGTCGAGAGTGGCAACCTCTGCGCGCACAGGAATGAACTCTCCGTGGATCTTCAGTTCGCTGGCACCATCGCGCAGGGCTGCGCCCCGTGTCCCGCCAGCCTGGAAACCGGCCAGGAGGATCGAGTTGCGGGGATCGGGGGCATAAGCTTTGAGATGATGCAATATCCTTCCGCCTGTCGCCATCCCGCTGGCCGCGACAATGATTTTGGGCATGGGGTCGCGATTGAGGCGCTTTGAGTCTTCGACGTCACGGACGTATTCGGCAATGCCGCAGGCCTCCCGGCACTGCTCTTCTGTTAGGCGGTGCTCTCCAACATGGTCGCAGAAGATCGAACTTGCGTTGACCGCCATCGGGCTGTTGAGGAAGATCGGTACAGGACCAAGCCGTCCGCGGCGACGCAGCTGGCTCAGATGAAACAGCAGCGTCTGCGCGCGTCCGACCGCAAATGACGGGATGATGACGCTTCCGCCGCGCCCGATGGTGCGGTTGATGACATCTTCCAACGCGGTTTCGGGGTCGGTCTCGTCATGGTGTCGGTTGCCATAGGTCGACTCGACGACGAGATAGTCTGCTCGCGGAACGCGCACCGGATCGATCATCGTTGCTGCGGAGTAGCGGCCGATATCGCCCGAAAAGACGATCCGCTTCCCGTTGCAGTTCAGCTCGATGCTGGCCGCCCCGAGAATATGCCCCATTGGCCGGAAGATCGCGCTGCAGCCTTCGGCAACTCTCGTCGGTTCGTCGAAGCCGGTCGGAGCGAAGGAGGCAAGCGCCGCCTTGGCATCGCGTTCGGTATAGAGCGGAAGAGCCGGCGTGTGTTTGCTGAACCCGCGCTTGTTGGCATAGCGCGCGTCCGCTTCCATGAGATAGCCGCTGTCCGGGAGCAGGAGCTCGCACAGCTTGAAGGTCGCGTGCGTGCTGATCACGGGGCCACGGAAACCGTCGCGGACAAGCGCCGGAATAAAACCCGAATGATCAAGATGAGCATGCGTGAGGAGAACGGCATCGATATCGGTCGGCGCTATGGGGAGGGGGTGGCGATTGCGCAGGCGTAGCT
>JAHJPT010000038.1 GCA_018819685.1 Alphaproteobacteria bacterium | reverse complement strand
GGGCATTTCCTCGAGTTCGGACACGACCTGCTTGAGCCGCTCCTCGAAATCGCCGCGATAGCGCGTGCCCGCCAGCAGCGCGCCCATGTCGAGCGAGTAGATCACCGCATCGGTGAGCACGTCGGGCACTTCGCCTTCGACGATCTTGCGCGCCAGGCCCTCGGCGATGGCGGTCTTGCCGACGCCGGGATCACCGACATACAGCGGGTTGTTCTTGCTCCGACGGCACAGGATCTGGATCGTCCGGTCGACTTCGGGTCCGCGGCCGATCAGCGGATCGACCTTGCCGTTCTCCGCCTTCTTGTTGAGATTGACCGTGAACTGGTCGAGCGCGGTTTCCTTCTTATTGCCTTCCTTGGCCGCTTCCTCGCCGCTGCGCGCTTCGTCGGCACCCTTGGGCGAGCTCGCCTCGATCTGATTGCCGCCCTTGCCGATGCCGTGGCTGATGAAGCTCACCGCATCGAGCCGGCTCATGTCCTGCTGCTGGAGGAAATAGACTGCGTAGCTGTCGCGTTCGGAGAACAGAGCGACCAGCACATTGGCGCCCGTGACGGTATCCTTGCCCGAAGACTGGACGTGCAGAATCGCGCGCTGAACAACGCGCTGGAACCCGGCGGTCGGCTGCGGATCGGCATCGTCGTCGGATTTGAGCGACTGATACTCCTGGTCGAGATATTGCCGCACCGCTGCGCCGAGTTCGGTGATCTCGACCCCGCAGGCCAGCATCACCTGCTTGGCATCCTCGTCCTCGACCAGCGCCAGCAGCAGATGTTCGAGCGTCGCATATTCATGGCGACGTTCGGAGGCATCGGCGAGCGCCTGGTGGAGGGTTTTTTCGAGATTTTGCGCAAAACTGGGCATTGGGTTTCTTTCGCTGAGGTCTCAGGTGCGCGGGGGTCCGCTACCGCGAGTGGGCAAGGCCTGGGCCGAGCGAGCCGACCGCTGTTGTCCTTCGATGGCGAATATGGGGAATTTTGCGGCTATTTTGAGTCCCCTTGCGGATCGTCCGAGAATTGTCCGACCATCGCTCAGTCCTTTTTCCCGAACAGGGCATCGGCTGCGGCGCGGTGCGCGGCGGCGCTCTCGCGGTGGCGCCTGACGCGGACGAGCTCGGCCTCGAGCAATGCGATCCGCTCGGTCAACTCGTCCTGCGAATAGGGGTTCAGATCCTCGGTCGCGAGGCGGTCGGCGGCGTCGCCGCGGGGCCTTGGTCTTTCCTCGGGATCCATTGCCACGCATCATCGCCTTTGCGGCGCATAGCTGTCAATGGTCCGGTTGCGGTGCGCCGCGGCGCGCGATACACCCCGAACTGGACAGACTGGGGGCACTTGGGGGCACATGGGCGATACGATTCCGGACGAGATGACGGCCATCGGTTACGACGCACCGGGCGAGCCCGAGGTGCTTCGTCCCGAGCGGCTCCCGGTTCCGCGGCCCGAAGGCGGGCAGGTGCTGATCGCGGTCAGCCACGCAGGGGTCAACCGCCCCGATGTCATCCAGCGTCAAGGCTTCTATCCGCCGCCGCCCGGTGCCTCGCCGATCCCGGGACTGGAGATTTCCGGCACGGTCGTGGCGATCGGGCCGGATGCGCCGCCCGAGCTGCTCAACCAGCCGGTCTGCGCGCTGGTCACCGGCGGCGGCTACGCGCAATATTGCCTCGCTCAGGCGAGCCACTGCCTCCATATCCCCGAGAGCATGTCGATGGCCGAGGCCGCCGCCATTCCGGAGACGCTGTTCACCGTCTGGCACAACGTCTTCGAACGCGGCTGGGCGAGCGAGGGCGAAACCTTGCTGGTCCATGGCGGCACCAGCGGGATCGGGACTATGGCGACCATGCTCGGCAAGGCCTTCGGGCTGACGGTCGTCACCACCTGCGGCAGCGAGGAGAAATGCGCTGCATCGCGCGAGGTCGGCGCCGATCTGGCGATCAATTACAAGACCAGGGACTTCGTCGAACACGTCCGCCAGTTCACCGATGGCAAGGGCGCGGACATCGTGCTCGACATGGTGTCGGGCGAATACGTCCAGCGCAATCTCGACTGCCTTTCCGATGACGGGCGCCACGTCACCATCGCGGTGCTCGGTGGCATGAGCGCGCAGATCAACATGGCCAAGCTGATGAGCAAGCGCCACACGCTGACCGGATCGACGCTGCGCGCCCGGCCCGATGCGTTCAAGGCGCTGCTCGCCGACGAAATCCACAACCATGCCTGGCCGCTGTTCGAGGACGGCACCATCCGCCCGGTCATGGACGAGGTTTTCCCGCTCGAGCAGGCTGCCCAGGCGCACGCGCGGATGGAAGCGGGCGATCATATCGGCAAGATCGTCCTCGAAACGGAGATGTGAGCCCCGTTTCGGTGCGGAGTTCGGAAGTGCGGCGCCAGCTCCAAATCGCCTCCAAACCGCAACATTGACCCCGGCCCGTCACCGAACTGTGAATCGCCTGTAACATTGCTCGTGCAAGGGTAGGCAGCTCTTGCAGGAAGGGACGTGTGCGATGACGCAACTGCCTACCGATCTCGCCAGCCTCACCAATGTCACCAATTTCCCGATCGTCCACCCGGTCGTGCCCGAACGAACGCTGGGCGAACGACGCAAATTCCGCACCATCTGGATCAGCGATATCCATCTGGGCACCAAGGGCTGCAACGCGGCGATGCTGATCGACTTCCTCGATCACACCGACAGCGAGACGATGTATCTGGTGGGCGACATCATCGACGGCTGGCGGCTGAAGAAGAAGTTCTACTGGCCGCCCGAACACAACGACATCGTCTGGCGGGTACTCAAGCGGGCGCGGCGCGGCACGCGGATCGTCTATATCCCAGGCAATCACGACGAGATGGTGCGCCCCTTCTGCGGGATGAATTTCGGCGGGGTCGAGATCAAGCGCGCGGATGTCCACACCACCGCAGACGAGCGCCGGCTGCTGGTGCTGCATGGCGACGAATTCGACACCATCATGCTGGCGCACCGCTGGCTCGCCTTCGTCGGCGACGCGCTCTACCATGTCATGATGGGACTCAACGGCTGGGTCAACGCGGTGCGCAAGGGACTCGGCCTGCCTTATTGGTCGCTTTCCAAGGCCGCCAAGCACAAGGTCAAGAACGCGGTCGAGTTCATCTCCAAATACGAGGAGGTGGTCGCCCGCGCAGCATCCGAACGGGGGGTCGACGGCGTGGTCTGCGGCCATATCCACACCGCCGAGATGCGCGATTTCGACGGCATTGCCTATTACAACGATGGCGACTGGGTCGAAGGCTGCAACGCGCTGGTCGAGCATTTCGACGGCACGATGGAGATTCTCCACTGGTCCGACGAGATCGCCAAACGCGACCCGCTTGCGGAGTCGTCGCAGGAACCGGACCAGGCCGAGACGCTGGAAGCGGCGTGAAGCGCAGCGATCTCGCCGGCGGCGAGATGCCGTGGCTCTCGCCGGCTCCCGAACGGCCCGGCCCCGAACGGTCCGGTCCCGAGCGGCCCGGTCCCGAACGAATCGCGATCGTCACCGATGCCTGGCTGCCGCAGATGAACGGCGTCGTCCGGACGCTGACCACCACCTGCGACCATCTGCGGGCGCTGGGGCACGAGGTGATGGTGATCTCGCCCGACCAGTTCGCTTCGATTCCCTGTCCGACCTATCCCGAAATTCGCCTGGCGCTGACCCGCCCCGGCGCGGTGGCGTCGCGGCTGCGCGAGTTTGCGCCCAATGCGATCCATATCGCCACCGAGGGGCCGCTCGGGCTGGCGGCACGCCGCTATTGCGCCCGGGCAGGGGTGCGCTTCACCACCGCCTATCACACGCAGTTTCCCGAGTATCTCGCCCGCCGGACGCATCTGCCCGCCGCGTGGTTCTGGCGCTACATCCGCTGGTTCCATGGTCCCGCGCGGCGCGTGCTGGTTGCGACCGAGAGCATCCGCGCGGAATTGCAGGCGCAGGGGCTGACCCAGCTCCATCATTGGAGCCGCGGCGTCGATCTCGGCTGCTTTGCGCCAGATGCTCCGCCCGCACTCGAATACGCCGGACTGCCGCGTCCGATCCAGCTCTATGTCGGGCGAGTCGCGGTCGAGAAGAACATCGAGGCGTTTCTTGCCAGCAACCACCCCGGTACCAAAGTGGTGGTCGGCGACGGTCCCGCGCTCGATCGGCTCAAGGCTCTCTATCCCGAAACCGTGTTTCTCGGGCGGCGCAGCGGTGCGGCGCTTGCCGGCTGCTATGCGGGGGCGGATGTCTTCGTCTTCCCCAGCCGCACCGACACCTTCGGGCTGGTGACGATCGAAGCGCTCGCCTGCGGCACTCCGGTGGCGGCCTACCCCGTTGCCGGACCGCGCGATATCCTCACCGACGAGGTCGGCGCAATGGCCGAGAATCTCGACTTGGCGATCGCGGCCGCGCTCACCCGCGACCGCCGGGCCTGCGCGCAATTCGGCGCCGGCTTCAGCTGGGCCGCGGCGACCGGCCAGTTCCTTGCCGGGCTAGCCGCGATGGAGGTCCAGCCCCAGGCGTCCTGAATGCTTGCTCAACGCCCGCTTGTGGCGTAGAAAGGGGTTCCAGCGGCCGCTCCGAAAGGGGCGGCCCTTCTATTTTCAGTCCAGCGAAAGTTTGCCCAATGGCCGACCAACCCAAACCGCTCATGCCGCATGCGACCGCCACCTGGCTGG
>JAHJPT010000037.1 GCA_018819685.1 Alphaproteobacteria bacterium | reverse complement strand
GGGGCGGCCGGGGAGACCCGAGCCGCCCTTTTTCATGGGCCGAGCCGATGGCTTTCGGGTGGGGAGCGGTCATTCGGTCAGAGCCGCTCATCTCTGGTCGGGGCTGTATTTTGACCCGTCGGAGGCAGTCCCAGCTCTTTTCCGTCAAGCCATCGAACATCAAGGCCGTCCCGCTCGCGACGGAGCAGGAGGTCGCTATGCGCGCTCTGCATCGCGAGCAGCAGAGATTGAATACTGTCCCCTCCCCAGACGTTCCGCGAATGCGGACCGTCGGGCCACGCAATCTCATACCGGCAACTGAAGTCCTGCCCGTCAGAGACGGGGTGGTAGAACCGGCACGTTAGCTCGGTTCCGTCGAGCAGATACGTCCGTTGTACGAAGGGATAGTTTTGTTCCATCGGCGCTGGCCTGACCTAAGCCGCTAATGGACGCAAGTGGGTCGGAAGCCGACTCCAGTAACGTCCAAAATCCTCAGCCGTGTTCGGCGATGAATTCCTCTACCACGGGCGCAATCTTGTCGCGCCAGCGGCTGCCGTTGAAGATGCCGTAATGGCCCGCCCCCTCGGCCATGAAATAGCGCTTCTTCGAGGCGTCGAGTTTGGGCGTCAGCTCGAGCGCGGCGCGGGTCTGGCCCAGGCCAGAGATATCGTCGCGTTCGCCCTCGATCGCCAAGAGCGCCGTCTTGGTGATTTTGCCCAGATCGACCAGCCGGTCGCGATGGGTGAAGGTGCCGTTGGGGATCGAGTGCGTCTGGAACACCTCCTCCACCGTCTGGAGGTAGAATTCCGCGGTCATGTCGCAGACCGAGCGGTATTCCTCGTAGAAATCCTTGGTCGCCTGCGCGCTTGCGTCGTCGCCGGCGTTGAGATGTTTGAACATCTCGTAATGGCTCATCATGTGACTGCCGAGATTCATGCTCATGAAGCTGGCGAGCTGGAGGAAGCCGGGATAGACCCGCCGCCCGGCGCCGCGATGCTGCATCGGAACGGTGGCGATCACGCTCTGGCGGAACCACTCGATCGGGCGATCCATCGCCATGTCGTTGACCGAGGTCGGCGAACAGCGGGTGTCGATCGGTCCGCCCATCATGATTAGAGTGGCGGGGGTGCACGGATGCTCGTCGCGGTTCATGATCGCGGTCGCGGCGAACACCGGGACCGAGGGCTGGCAGACCGCCATCACATGCGCATTTTCGCCGATATGCTCGAGAAACTCGATCACATAGTCGATATAGTCGTCGAGATCGAAATGGCCGTCGCTCAAGGGGACCGTCTTCGCGTCCGCCCAGTCGGTGACATAGACCTCATAGCTTTCGATCATCCGCTCGACCGTGCCGCGCAGCAAGGTGGCGTAATGCCCGCTCATCGGCGCCACGATCAGCAGCCGCGGGGCATCTTCGGGCAGGCTCTCGCGGCGGAAGCGCTTGAGATCGCCGAACGGCTTGTTGAGCACCGTCGCCTCGACCACGGGATCGTCGCGGCCATCGACCGCGACGGTTTCGATCCCCCAGGCGGGCTTGCCGCGCGGCGCAGAGGCGTGGGAGAACACTTCGAGCGCGGAGGCCGCCATCGGCCCCAACCCGAGATAGCCGAAAGGCCCAGAGTAATTCGCCGGATTGGCAGGGTTGGTCATCATCTCGGCGCCGATAGCGGCCCAGGCGCTGGCGCTCGATAGCCAGCTGCGCTGCAATTCATAAGCGTGATAAAGCATTGGTTTTCCCTGCAAGCGCCTCGCTCGGGCGTCCGGATAGAGGGTTAGAGTGGCGCTTCGCCATCTATTGTGCAATGCACAATCGCCGATAGCCGATCCCGCTCCCGGTCAACGAAGCACCCGGTCGACGCGTCGCAATCGGTCGAACAAACAAGGGCAGCGTATGGATTTCGCCCGCCCGGCACCCTAGGTGAAGCGCATGGACGGTGGACAGATCAACGACGAGGTTTCGCGCGAAGATTTTCCGCGCCCGGAGCGCGAAGGCGAGCCGCCCAGGGCGCGCTCGATCAAGCCGCTGTTCATGGTCTGGCGCACCGCGCTGGCCTATCCCGGCTATCTGGCGCTGGCGTCGCTGGCGCTGCTGGTCACCGCCGCCGCGACGCTGGCGATACCCGCAGGCTTCAAGCTGATCATCGATCAGGGTTTCGCCGCTGGCGCCGACCCCGACGCGATCGGTCGCTGGTTCCGCTACCTGCTGCTGATCGTGCTGGTGCTGGCGGCAGGCACGGCGACGCGGTTCTATTTCGTCAGCTGGCTGGGCGAACGGGTGGTCGCCGATATCCGCCTGAACACGCATCGCAATCTGATGCGGCTGGCGCCCGATTTCTACGAGGAGAATTCCCCCAAGGAAATCTCCAGCCGGCTGACCAGCGACACCACGCTGATCGAACAGGTCGTGGGGACCACGGTTTCGGTGGCCTTGCGCAACCTGCTGATGGCGATCGGCGGGACGATCTACATGTTCTATCTGGTGCCGCAGCTTACCCTGGGACTGATCCTCATCATCCCCGCCATCATTCTGCCGCTCACCTATTTCGGACGCCGGCTGCGCACCGTCAGCCGCACCAGCCAGGACCGGGTGGCGGATATCGGCGCGATGGTCACCGAAGTGCTCTCGGCGATGAAGATCGTCCAGGGGTTCAACCAGCAGGACCGCGAGAGCGCGCGTTTCGGCGGCGCGGTGGAGCAGACCTTCACCGTCGCGCGGCGGCGGATCCTGATCCGCGCGGCTATGACCTCGATCATCATCATGTTCGTCTTCGGCGGGATCACGATCCTGATCTGGCGCGGCGCGGCCGCGGTCGCCGAGGGCACGATCACCGGGGGCACCATCGCCGCCTTCGTGCTGACCGCAGGCTTGGTCGCGGGCGCATTCGGCTCGCTCACCGAGGTCTATGGCGATCTGCTGCGTGGGGCCGGGGCGGCGAGCCGGATCGCCGAGCTGGCGGACGAGCGCCCCACCGTAGCCGCACCCGCGCGCCCGCAGGCACTCCCGGTCCCGCCGCGCGGCAGCCTGTCGTTCCGCAACGTCTCCTTCCGCTACCCAACCCGGCCCGAGGTCGCAGCGCTCGCCGATTTCACGCTCGAGGTGGAGCCGGGCGAGACAGTCGCCATCGTCGGCCCCTCGGGAGCGGGCAAATCTACGATCTTCCAGCTGGCAGAGCGGTTCTACGATCCACAGGCGGGCACCATCCGGATCGATGGCGTGCCGCTCACCAGCGCCGATCCGCATGCGGTACGCGAACGGATCGCGATGGTGCCGCAGGACGGCGTGCTGTTCAGCGCCAGCGCCCGCGACAACATCCGTTACGGCGCCTGGGACGCCAGTGAGGAGCAGCTCTGGGAAGCCGCGCGCGCCGCCAATGCGGCGCAATTCCTGGAGGATCTGCCCGAGGGCCTCGACACCTATCTCGGCGAGAACGGCACCAGGCTTTCGGGCGGGCAGCAGCAGCGGCTCGCGATCGCCCGCGCGGTGCTGCGCAATGCGCCGATCCTGTTGCTCGACGAGGCCACCAGCGCGCTCGACGCCGAGAGCGAGCGGCTGGTCCAGGACGCGCTCGATCACCTGATGCGCGACCGCACCACGCTGGTGATCGCGCACCGGCTCGCCACCAT